>PIVK01000300.1 GCA_003354135.1 Rhodospirillales bacterium | reverse complement strand
GGAGCGCAAACATCCGATGAAAGTCGCTAAGTATAGCGGAGATGATGACTGGGACGATTATATTAATACGTTCCATGTCGCCGCGTGTTATAATGGCTGGAATGACGAAGATAACTTGTTCCACCTTATCAACGCCCTGGAGAAGGACGCTAGATCAGTATTCACTGAACACCCTGAAGCCACTTTCCAGGAGTTAGTGACAGCCCTGCAGACCAGATTCCAGCCACCGGACCAGACGGGTGCTTACCAGAATAAGCTGAACACTCGTTCTTTTATCCCCGGTGAGGACGCCACACAATATTCCGCCGATCTCCGAAGGTTGGCACGAAAGGCGTTCCCCCGAGTGACCGGTGAAGCTCTGGAACAACTCGTGCTGAGTTATTTCGTGAACGGAATTCGTTTTGACGCCGATGTACGGGAATTCGTGCATCACATGGGAATGGGTTCACTGCGGTCCGCGGAGGCCAAGTTGAACTCAAAGATAACCTTCCGACAAATGGAGGAAATCAAGAAGCCTAAGGATAGGAGTAAGACCATCCTAGCCGCCTTCAACCCCACGGGATCAACTACCATGGGGGAGAGGCTAGCGATGAGCAACCTAGGGCTCTCTGATGATGACGAACCCCAGGGAAACCGCCAGAAGCAGCGGATATATAATAGGCAGAACAACCAAAAGAAAGGCAAGGCTAACCAAGCGGCCCAAGCACCGAGTCAGTCCCAGGGACAGCAAAGGAACCGCCAAGGTGGTGGCCAGAACAACAGACGATCCCAGGGAGGACAGGACTCTGGAGGCCGCTCTGGAGGCCGTGGAGGACCTCGCCAACGGGGAGGTGGACAGAATAATGCAGGACGAGGACGGTCCGATGACAAAAACGTCTGTTATAACTGTGGCGCTGCTGACCATTTTATCGCGAACTGCCCCCAACCTCGCCAACAGCGAGGTGGAGGACGTGGTCGCGGACGTGGTCAAAACACGCATTACGGTTATTCGGGGAGTAATTGGGGACCACAGCAGAGTCAGCA
>PIVK01000299.1 GCA_003354135.1 Rhodospirillales bacterium | reverse complement strand
TCAGATCATGATTCTAACCTTGGATAACTTCTGTGGCCTTCCCCTGCCCTGTAATGATGATATATCAGATTTTAAGATATTATACCCACCATCAGATCATGATTTTAACCTTGGATAACTTCTGTGGCCTCCCCCTGCCCAGTAATGATGATATATCGGATTTTAAGATATTATACCCACCATCAGATCATGATTTTAACTTTGGATAACTTCTGTGGCCTTCCCCTGCCCTATAATGACGATATATCAGATTTTAAGATATTATACCCACCATCATGACAATATATCAGATTTTAAGATATTATACCCACCATCAGATCATGATTTTAACCTTGGATAAATTCAGTGGCCTTCCCCTGCCCTGTAATGACGATATGTCAGATTTTAAGATATTCTAGCCACGCTCAGATCATGATTTTATGATTTTAACCTTGGATAACATCTGTGGCCTTCCCCTGGCCTGCAATGACGATATATCAGATTTTAAGATATTATACCCACCATCAGATCATAATTTTAACACTTGGATAACTTCTCTGGCCTTCCCCTGCCATTGTAATGACGATATATCAGATTTTAAGATATTATACCCACCATCAGATCATAATTTTAACCTTGGATAACTTCTGTGGCCTTCCCCTGCCCAGTAATGACGATATATCGGATTTTATGATATTATACCCACCATCAGATCATGATTTTCACCTTGGATAACTTCTGTGGCCTTCCCCTGCCCTGTAATGACGATATATCAGATTTTAAGATATTATACCCACCATCAGATCATGATTTTAACCTTGGATAACTTCTGTGGCCTCCCCCTGCCCAGTAATGACGATATATCGGATTTTAAGATATTATACCCACCATCAGATCATGATTTTAACTTTGGATAACTTCTGTGGCCTTCCCCTGGCCTATAATGATGATATATCAGATTTTAAGATATTATACCCACCATCAGATCATAATTTTAACCTTGGATAACTTCTGTGGCCTTCCCCTGCCCAGTAATGACGATATATC
>PIVK01000099.1 GCA_003354135.1 Rhodospirillales bacterium | reverse complement strand
AATCTGGATCGCCGTCTCAGTCTACGTCCTCGTCGCCATCGTCAAGAAGCGTCTTAATCTGGACGCCTCGCTCTACACTTTGCTCCAGATCCTCTCGGTCACCCTCTTCGAGAAAATGCTCTTACATCAGACACTTGCCGGAGACGAAAACAGATGCGACCACCCGCAAATAACCAGCCAATTAAATCTATTCGCTTTTTGACCGGACGCTAGTGCGGCAATGAATCTTTTGTGACACTTAGTTTTTCGCGATTCGGCCGTGTTCCAAGGTCACCGCCCGGGTCGCCAGTCGCTCGATGACCCGCGTGTCGTGGGAGACGACGAGCATGGCCTGCGGCAGGCCGTCCAGAATTCCGAGCAGGCGTTCCATGGCCTCCGCGTCCAGGCCATTGGTTGGCTCGTCGAGAAGCAGGACGTCGGGCTCCATGGCGAGCACGGTGGCCAGCGTCACCAGGCGCTTCTCTCCGCCCGAGAGCTTCCAGGTCACCCGGTCCCGGAATTCGGCGAGACCGAGTCGGTCGAGCGTCCGATCCACGATCGCCTCCGTGTCCGCGCGCGTGCGGCCCAGATTGAGGGGGCCGAAAGCCACGTCCTCTGCCACGGTTGGGCAGAATAACTGGTCGTTCGGATCCTGGAACAAGAACCCGGCCCGGGCGCGGACCTCGTGAAAGGCCGCCTCGTTCCGGCGTTCACGGCCGAAGGCCCGGAGGCGTCCTGCATGATGGCGCAACAGTCCGACCATGACCTGCATCAGGGTCGTCTTTCCGGACCCGTTGGCGCCCAGAAGGGCCAAGCGTTCACCGGCGTCGATGCAAAGATCGATGCCGTCCAACACCGTTCTCCCGTCCGCATAAGCAAAACGGATGCCCGAAAGGTCGAACAGCGGCCCGCTCATACCAACTCCAGAACAACCAGGACTGCGCCCGCCGGCACCGCAAGACTTGTGAACACCGCGTCCGGCTTGCCAAGAACCATGTCGTCCAGGAGATGGAGCCGCCCATCGAAGCCACGGCACTTCATAGCCATCAATATGCGCTCCGAACGCTCGAAGCTCTTCACCAGCAACATGCCGACAAGGTAACCGACGCTGCGCCAGGTATGCCGGTTGCTGCCGGCCCGGAAGGCCCGGGCCCGCATGGCGAGCCGAAGACGCCCGTATTCCCGCTGCAAGACTTCGATGTAGCGCACCGTGAACAGCAGCAGGTGAACCAGACCGTCCGGCAGGCGCAGGTGTTTTAAGGCTCGGCCCAGGACCGGGGTCTCAAGGGTGCCGACAAGGGCCAGCATCATCAGCATCACGGCGTTGGTCTTGAGCGCGATCTCCGCCGCCTTCGTCAGCCCTTCACGACTGGCGGGGAGGTTCCAGAGGCGGAAGACTTCTTCGCCGGGCGTGGTGAAGGGCAGCATGAGCACCATGACAAGGACGAAGGTGTCGACGGTCAGGACCTGCTTGACCGTGTGCCCGAGCGGTAGACGCGCCGCCACCATCGCAGTCAGAGCCAGCAAGAGGGCGGCACCCAGGGCGCCGAAGTCGGCCAAGGCCACCACCAGGACCGCGAACAGCACCGCAGCCACCACCCGAACCCGGGGGTCCAGCGCCCGGACATAACCTGAATCCTCGTGAACGGCGTCCCCTTTCCTGCCGCCCGCCAGTCTGTCGACGCCGTGAGTCAGCGTGATGCTCCCGCCTTGTCGCGGCGCCGGGCCGCGACCCATCCTGCAATGCCAAACAAGCCCAAGACGTATCCGATGCCGCCCAAGACGTCGTGGAAGCGCACCTCCTTGGAAAATGCAGCGATATCCCGACGTAGCGGCACGACCTGGGCCGCGACTGCTTTCTCCACCAAAAGTGCGACCGCTCCCTCGGCCGCTAACGAGGTTCCCGCGGGTGTCAGGGTTTCGGGCAGATCCTCGAAAGGCAGCACCTTGGTTGCCACGTGCCCCATACCGAGGTCGGCCATGAAGACATGATCCACCCGGTGCTTCGGCGTGAAGCGAAACCGCCCCGCGGCATCGGTCACCGCGTTGGCGACCCGAAGTCCGTCGGACCGAGACACCAGCACCTTGATGCCGGCCTCGGGATGGTCGCTCCCCCGTTCGAGGATGCGGCCTTCGACCTCCCCCGCCACCACATGGAGCATCATACCCACCTCGTGGGCGGAAGCGGGCCCTTGCGGCCAAAAGGAGACCGAGAACAGAAACCCGAAGAACACCAAAGCCCTACGCATGGGTCACCCTTTGATCGAAAAGAACCGCAGCTGATGCGAGAAGCTCCGGTTTCACCCGGCGCAACAACACGACGGCTGCCGCCGTCAATGCGCCTTCCACCGCCATGACCGGAATATGGACAATGAAGGCCAGCTTGGCGGCGGGTATGAAGGCGTCACCGCTCAGGGCCAACGCGAGGCCGACGGCAAGGGCGGTCATTGCGATGCTCCCCGCCCCGGCCAGCCCACCCATGACCATGGCTGTGTTGAGCGCTCTCCCCCGGATGCCGGGCCCGAAAAGCCCGGCACATAGAACTGCGGGCCCGGCGATAACGAGGAGATTCACCCCGAGCACCGTCACCCCGCCGAACCCGAAGAACACGGCCTGCAGCAACAGGGCGACGAAAAGCGCTGGAAAGGCGGTCCAGCCCAGCACCACGCCGGCCAGTCCGCCCAGGATCAGATGCATGTTCGACGGCCCCACCGGGACGTGAACAAGCGACGCGACGAAGAAGGCGGCGCTGACCACCCCCACCTGGGGCAGCCGGTCGGCGTCCATGCGCCTGAGGCCCACCGCCACCCCGGCGGCTGCCAACGCGGCACCGCCGGCCAGCACCGGAACCGACAGGGCTCCGTCGACGATATGCATGCTTTCCTCCCACGGCGACCGGGCAATCATACGAAAGAATTTTTCTTCATACCACGCAAAAGTTCCGTAGCCGCAAATCACCGCACCTTGGTATAACGACCGCGGACGCGGATTGGCGAAAAGGGGAACGGGCGGATGGAGATCGTCTTGAGGCCATGGTTCGCCCTGCACGCATTTCGGCATCCCGGACCGGGTCAAGGGCGGTTATAATTTCGCCACAAAGCGTCCCTAAATGCTTAATCTCAGAGCATGATCGGAATAAGCTGGATCACGTCGTGGCGCGATTTATTTTGTAAATCGTCATATACATCAGCATGATAGATCTGGTTAGCGCGAGAATTCGGTGCCACAAAGCAGCTTCGGTTTCTCACGATCCGCTCTAGTGGTTCAAGTCGAACATATGGTACCCATAGTTCGACTTGAACCACTAGGGACCGAAAGACCACCGAGGAGAGCCGCCGTGCCCCATACCATCGCGCTCGTGGACGACGACAAGAATATCCTGACGTCGGTCACCATGGCCCTTGAGGCCGAGGGGTTCCGGGTCCAGGCTTATGTGGACGGCGAGGCGGCCTGGGAAGGTCTGAGTCGCCAACCGGTGGACCTCGCGGTGCTTGATATCAAGATGCCGCGCATGGACGGCATGGAGCTCCTGAAGAAGCTCCGAGAGACAAGCGAGGTTCCGGTCATCTTCCTTACGTCCAAGGACGACGAGATCGACGAACTCCAGGGACTACGAACCGGCGCCGACGACTACATCACCAAGCCCTTCTCGCAACGCCTTTTGATCGAGCGCATCCGTGCCGTGCTCCGGCGCCGCGAACCGGAGAAGGAAGGCGAAGGCGGCAGCTTGATCCGCCGCGGCGACATGGCAATGGATCCGGAACGGCACCTCTGTACCTGGAAAGGCGAGGGTATCGGCTTGACGGTGACGGAGTTCCTGTTGCTTCGGGCGCTGGCCCAGTGGCCGGGGCACGTCAAGAACCGGGACCAATTGATCGATGCCGCCTACGGCGAGCACATCTACGTCGACGACCGCACCATCGACAGCCACATCAAGCGGTTGCGCAAGAAGTTCAAGGCTGTGGACTCCGAGTTCTCGGAGATCGAGACCCTTTACGGGATCGGCTACCGCTACAAAGACGACTGATACCAAGGTGCGGTGATAATGACCCATAGAGATCGCTTATACAGCCCGTCGGGTAGGAGGAAAGACGCAGGCGATGCGGCGCATCGTCAAGGCTTCCCGACGTCCTCCGACGGGCTGTATAAGCGACCGGAACGGCGGCTTCCCCTGACTTTTGGACCGCGTCGCACGCATCTCCCGATGCCTCACATCGCTTCGATGCGTGCTCCTAGCCAAAAATCAGGGGAAGCCGTCTCTATG
>PIVK01000298.1 GCA_003354135.1 Rhodospirillales bacterium | reverse complement strand
ATTGACCTCGTTATCACTCTAGCATCAATTCAAGGGGATTGCACAGATTGATTTTACACTTTGCAGGATTGTTTCTTATGGATAGTACAAGAACCCTATTGTTTGGCGGAGTGCTGCTCAATTTTTTTGGACCATTTTGGGCTAAAAATTACTGATTTTTGGCCAATATTGTCTTTGTGATCACTCTAGCATCAAGAGGGTTGCACAGACTGACTTCAAACCTTGTAGGATTGTTTCTTGCGGATAGTACAAGAGTGCTGCCCAAATATGTTGGACCATTTTTGGCCAAAAATTACTGATTTGTGGTCAAAAATGGCCTCTTACTCTTAGCATTTTCCATGGGACTTGCATAAAAGTGTATAATGCATAATATTTAGTGATTCATTGCATGTCACATGCGAGCCTTTAAGTATGCCTCCATTCTAGTTATATGTTTTGATGCTGTAAACTATTTTGATTGGAAAAAAATCTTCTAAAAGGTCTAAAGCTCTTGGATGGATGGGAAATCATCATCCTCTTGTGGCAGTTTTACCATGCCATAAGAATTGGCTTTAACCTACAAATTTGCTTTGGTTATGGATGCAGGGCGGAGAGATTTTCTGTCCATTCTATGGACCTTTCTTGTTATTGTCTGTTAACATTCTTTTGCTTGTAACATGTTTTTTACTTGTAACATCTTATTACAGGAGATGATCATTACGTGACAAAGCGATCCCTGATCTCCTCCAAGAGATGGCCGTAATGATTGGCCCCCTTATTCCCGTTCTTGTCCCGGCCAGTACCCCACCAGGAGCTACTAACACTGTGCTCAATCTTGGCCGTCCCTGTCGCTCTTAACCTTACATAGAAACTGTGACTCTGGGCCAACTTGGAGAGAGCAATCTTTCTTGCCCACTCCAGTTTGTCATCCTCCCACCCCTTAGGATCAGGGATCGCCTTGCCCAACTTTTTTACTTTACTTGACACTGTCTCATTGAGAATCTCGTACTGTTTAACAGAGTCCTTCGCCATCACTGATCATACCGGTGGTGATCGGGTTCAT
>PIVK01000297.1 GCA_003354135.1 Rhodospirillales bacterium | reverse complement strand
CACTGTAACCTTTGACCTTGGCTCTGTGACCTTGATTTTAAAAATCGAATATGGGCCATTTTGCACATATAGTAAATAGCAGAACTTTCATATATTGCAATATTAATTACCACTATATGTAGTTTCAACCAAATGGGGATTTAGGTCACTGTGACCTTTTACCTTGGCACAGTGACCTTGAACATTATTTATCAACAATGGTGGCACGTTTCGCCATTTTAGGGCTCAGCTAAATCTAATATGGCAATTATAACTCCTTGGGTGAATATCTACTTGCATACCAAAAATTAGGTCACTGTGACCTTTGACCTTGGCTCAGTGACCTTGAGTTCAAAAACCTAAATAGAGCCATTTCTTGCATATAGTATATAGCAGATGTTTCCTATATTGGAATATTAATTACCATAATGGGTAGTTTCAGCCAAATGGGTTTTTAGGTCACTGTGACCTTTGACCTTGGCACAGTGACCTTGACCATTATTTATCAACAATGGTGGCACGTTTCGCCATTTTAGGGCTCAGCTAAATCTAATATGGCAATTATAACTCCTTGGGTGAATATCTACTTCTGTGGCAAAAAAATAGGTCACTGTGACCTTTGACCTTGGCTCAGTGACCTTGAGTTCGAAAACCTTATTTGGCCCATTTATCACATATAGTAAATAGCAGAACTATATTGCTATATTAATTACTATAATAGGTAGTTTTAGACAATTTGGTATTTAGGTCACTGTGACCTTTGCTGTGACCTTGATTTTGACCCGTCTGCTCCGGATCAAGGTCAAAATCAAGGTCACGGGCAGAAAATCATTGATAACTTTCTTAATATGAAAGATATGCCTTATGTTAACATTAACCACTAATAGGAAACTGCATAAGGCGAGTCCAGCTGTGACCTTGGATTTGACCTGTCTGCTCCGGATCAAGGTCAGAGTCAAGGTCACGGGCAGAAAATCATCGATAACTTTGTTAATATGAAAGATAGGCCCTACGTTACCATTAACCACTAATAGGAAAGTGCATATGGCGAATCCAGCTGTGCCTTTGAATTTG
>PIVK01000296.1 GCA_003354135.1 Rhodospirillales bacterium | reverse complement strand
AGTCGTGATTGTTAGCGTCGGTGAAACGTGGATCGGCGAAGAGTTCGCCAGAGCCGGGTTGGTCAACGGCAGTGCCGTCGATGGTCAGGTCGGAGGTATTGCGCCAGAAGTCGTTGAAGTTGTGCAACAAGGTCTGCGTGCTGTCACAGCCGCTGCTTTCATAGCTCAAGGCAGCGTTCTGATGGAAGGCGAGAATACTGTTGCGGATGTCGAGACTGCCACATTGCCTGGCAGCCACACCGGCATCGTTGCTGACGATGGTGCTATTAACCACTGTGGCCAGAGCACTGCTGTCGGTGACGCTGATGGCGGCGCCGGTGTTGCGGATGATGAGCCGTTCCAGGGTGGCCTCACCCTCAGCACTTACCTTGATGCCGTCGGCTGTATCTTCGCCCGCAATCGTGATCAGGGCCAGGGTCGCTTCCTTGGCGTTTTCGAAACCGACCAGGTGTCCGCCATCGTTGTCAGGTGGAGCCAGCACGGTAAGGCCGGCGCCAGAACCGAAGACAGAGACGCCGTTGACCAGGGAGATACGTTCTCGATAGAGCCCGGGATCGACCAGCACTTTCTGAGCGCCGCTGGCGATGCCCTCCTGGATGCTGGTGAAGGCGTCATCGCCCCAGAAGTGGTTGTCATTGGCGCAGGCCTGGCAGTAGGTGGCATCGACATAAACGGGCGCCTTGTAGTTGTAGTAGCCCTGGTCAGAGTCGTCACTGCCCTGTCCCACGGCGGCGGAATTTGCGCCGATGCGGAAGATCTCTTTGACCACATTGAGGAACTTGGCATCCTCGATGGTCATGAGCGTGCCGGTGGGGGTTGTCTGCCAATCGCTGCCGGCGGCGTTTTCGCTGGCATAGCCATTGTTGACATCTCCTCTGGGATTCTGGCTGCTGTTGTCCTGCCACCAGTAGGGCAGGGGAGCGGCGTTGGGTAGGGCCACAGACAGATTGTCTTGCAGGAACATGTAGTTTTTCGTCAGTGCACCTGGCGTGCTGTGAATGAGGGTGACGCCAGGGGCATTGGAGACAAGCGTATTGTCATGAATCCAAACCG
>PIVK01000295.1 GCA_003354135.1 Rhodospirillales bacterium | reverse complement strand
GTAATGAGAAAAAGCTGTTTTCAGAGTCAGGTTCTGAAAGGTTGCTTAACCCAGAGATTCAAAGGAGCTTTGTTTAGATAGTCCAAAACCAAGGACAGATCCCAAAAAGGCATCGTCCTAACGGACCTGGGTCTTTCCACGTCAAAAGACTGTAGTAAGGCCTAAAGGTCCCTGTTAAAAGAGATATCAATTCCATATTGTAACAACTCCTGAAACAAGGTGGCTCTGAAGCCCTTGATCGTTACAGGGGAAAAGTTCTCTACCTCAAAATAGGTGATTAACCTAATTGTGGAACAGTGGGATTGCATGGATCAATCTGTCTTGACTTACACCAATCACTTGGTATAAGGCAGTGGTTAACCTTTTGTGAGGATTCGAGATCCTCTTGGTAACCTTATCAGAAAATCCTCTCTCTTTGAGGGATCTCCTGATAGTTTCCACACGTGAAACTTCGGGGATTCTGGCTTTTGATGAAACAGGTTTTGTACGGCTGTTTCAGAAGATTTTGCCATGGTGGAATTTCCCGAGGGAAGTCCACCAGCAGATTTATCAGATCTGCGAACCACTGGAAGTGAGGCCAGGTTAAAGCTATGAGAAAGATCTCCACTTTCTCTAGTTTGGCCATGTTCAGGACCAGCCTGGTGAGGCTGGTTGGAGGGTAAGCATATGCTACTAGACATCCATGGATGTGCTATAGCATCTACCTTCCACGCGTGGGAGTCCATCAGTGGGAAAAAACAGGTTAAGTTTGTGATTTATGCTTGTCGCAAATAATTCCCAAACTGCCTTCCCCACAACCTCCAGATCTGCAAGCAGATCTGTGGATGAATGGACCATTCCATGTGCAGAACTGTGTCCTTTCGATTGAGCATGTCGGCAAAACATTAAATTTGCCTGGAACATGAATGACTGACAATGTCAGAGCACTCTTGTCTGCCCGGTCGAGGACCTTGAGAGCCAGGTCGCATAGTGACCTGACTTTCGTTCCACCCTGGTTTTTGATGTAGGCAATGGCCGTGGTGTTGTCCAGGAACACCATGACCTCATTGCCTTTT
>PIVK01000294.1 GCA_003354135.1 Rhodospirillales bacterium | reverse complement strand
GTATGTGCCGTCGGCGTTCAGGCTGAGAATTCCGTTGGCCGGGCCGGTGCCGACGGCATAGTTCAGAACGTCACCGTCAACATCGCGGCCCGGCAGGCTGGCCGACGCGGAACCGCCCGCGCTCAACACGACCTGACTGGAGCCGGCGACGGGGACGTTGTTGGTGCCGTCCAAGTAGATCGTCCTGTCGGCAAACAGCAGACGCTCGACGCCCGTCAACAGGTCCGAACCGTCTCCAGCCCCCGAAACGGGAGCCCTGTGAGTAACCCGGACTCCCCCGACCACGGCGACGATGTCGTACTCGGCCGCGTTGCCGGTGAACACCACCTCGTCATTGCCCGCACCACCGTCGAGCGTGTCGTCTCCATCACCGCCGTCCAGCCAGTCGTCTCCACTTCCGCCTTTGAGGATGTCGTTGCCGTTGCCGCCGGCCAGGGTATCGGCGCCCCCCTTGCCTTTCAGGGTGTCATTGCCCGGTCCGCCGTCCAGCCAGTCGGCGCCCCCCCTGCCGACCAGGGTGTCGGTGCCGGATCCGCCGATCAGAGTGTCATTGCCCGGTCCGCCATAGATGGTCGCCATAACTTATCCCTCCTTTTGTCGCCCCGGTGGGACGGCTCTGAAAAATCCGCGCACGACACTGGCCCGTGCCTGTATTGCAGATGGGAACTCTGTGACTGCATTTCAACCAAAAAAATTAAATGTGATATTTCGTAGCTGCTTATCAACTAATGCTTTAGTTACGGTCGCCGTTTTTCTACCTACGGAGAGTCCACACCTGTCATTTTGAGACTTTTACAGAGGCACCCCGGCAACGACGGTCTGCCCCCCCCTATTTATCCAATCGGGCCCCAACGAGGTCCGTGGATGGCGCTAGAGCGCGTCAGGATTGATCCACCCCATATCCGGCATGCCTGAAAAAGTTTTGGCATTCCGCTGTGGGGAATTTCTCGATCCGTTCGGCGATGACGCGCCATCGCTCGTCCATTGATCTTGCGACGGCTTTTCGCAGCATGGCCTTCAGTTTGGAGAACGCCAACTCGATGGGGTTGAGGTCTG
>PIVK01000293.1 GCA_003354135.1 Rhodospirillales bacterium | reverse complement strand
AAGCCGCACTGCAACGTTGGTACGATTGGTCACGTTGACCATGGGAAGACGACTCTGACTGCGGCGATCACGAAGGCCCTTGCGGAGACCGGGGGTGCGACGTTCACGGCGTACGACCAGATTGACAAGGCGCCGGAAGAGAAGGCGCGCGGGATCACGATTTCGACGGCACACGTTGAGTACGAAACGGCGAACCGTCACTACGCGCACGTGGATTGCCCGGGCCATGCGGACTACGTGAAGAATATGATCACGGGTGCGGCTCAGATGGACGGCGCGATTTTGGTTGTTTCCGCAGCGGACGGTCCGATGCCTCAGACGCGGGAGCATATTCTTCTGGCGCGTCAGGTTGGTGTTCCTGCGATTGTGGTTTACATGAACAAGGTTGACCAGGTTGACGATCCGGAGCTTCTGGAGCTTGTCGAGCTTGAGATCCGGGAGCTTCTGTCGAGCTATGATTTTCCTGGGGACGACATTCCGGTAGTTGTGGGTTCGGCTTTGGTGGCTCTTGAGGACGGAGACGTGGAGCAGGGGAACAACTCGATCCTGAATCTGATGAAGGCTGTTGACGAGTACATACCGCAGCCTGAGCGTCCGAAGGATCAGCCGTTCCTGATGCCGATCGAGGACGTATTCTCGATTTCGGGCCGCGGCACGGTTGTGACGGGGCGTGTTGAGTGTGGCGTGGTCAACGTTGGCGAAGAGATCGAGATTATCGGCCTTCGTGAGACGACGAAGACGACGTGCACGGGTGTTGAGATGTTCCGCAAGCTTCTGGATCAGGGCGAGGCAGGAGACAACATTGGTGTTCTGTTGCGTGGTACGAAGCGGGACGAGGTTGAGCGCGGTCAGGTGGTTGCGAAGCCGGGCTCGATCACGCCGCACACGCGGTTTTCTTGCGAGTGTTACATCCTGACGAAGGAGGAGGGTGGCCGTCATACGCCGTTCTTCTCGAACTACCGCCCGCAGTTTTACTTCCGGACGACGGATGTGACGGGAACCATCAAGTTGCCCGAGGGCACGGAGATGGTGATGCCGGGTGACAACATCTCGATGGA
>PIVK01000016.1 GCA_003354135.1 Rhodospirillales bacterium | reverse complement strand
TCTTTCAACGTAGCGCCCAGGTTGATATGAGCCTCGGTGTAATCGGGTTTGACGGCGATGGCCTTTCGATAACTCGCCACGGCCTCATCCAGGCTCCCCTGTTCTTTCAACGCATTGCCCAGGTTGTAATGAGCCTCGGCGGAATCGGATTTGACGGCGCGAGCCTTCCGACGGACGGCAGGCTTTGCTTTCTTGGCCGTCTTCTGTAGGCGACGTCTTTCGGTTCTATTCATATTTGCGTGCTTTCCTCACCCCGGCTCCAGTACGCTCTTCAGGTTATGCGACCATGGCGGTCAACTCCGCGTAGGTCTGTGCCGGTGTCCTGTAGCCACCACCCGAATGCAGACGCCAGCGATTGTAGAACACCTCAATGTATTCGAACAGGGCGGCCCTGGATTCCTTGCGGGTCGCCAAACCGGGTCTGGTGGACACATTCGATCCAAAGAAGCTTTCCATGGGCGATCCAAAGAAGCTTTCCATGGGAGCGTTGTCGCAGCAGTCTCCCTTCTTGCTCATGAAGGCCATGAGCCCCCGATTTTCCAGAATTTGCCGATAGTCCTTGCACGCATAACAACGGCGCAATGTTGCGTTAAATTTGCCATCCAACATGCGTTTCGTGCATTTCTGCACTGCAGCATTTGCGCTTATCTCCATGTGAAAAGTCGATATGTTGAGGGATACCTCCCAGCGGATGGGCGGTCCCTCGACCCGGTCTCCCCCTTTGGAACGCGATGGCGCGAAAGACGAACGCCAAACCCCGTTCTCCAGTGGCCGAGGGCCCGCTCCTGCCCCGCAAAGAGGCACATCGCCATCGTCCGCTGGACAGGCATCATAGGAGTGGGCCATGACCGACAGAAAGACGCTTGATGACACCATTCGGTTCGGAACCGGGCCGGTGGCCTTCCCCCTCACAGACCAGGGGCAAACCAATGATGTCGACACCCAGACTCTCCATACCTGGGCCCGGGACTACCGGGCCCGTGTGATGCAGACGGCCTTGCGCTACGTTCTGCAGGGTTTGAAGAAACGCACTTGCACCCTGATCGACTCGGCCATGTCCCAGGTCCACGGCACGGCACGGATAGCCGACTGACTCTATTTCTTCGTCATCGGCCGATAGCCCCGCGCACGCATACAATCGACCTCCAGGCGCACGGCACGCCTGCGGGTGTCGTGGCGGCCCATCTGGGCGGAATAGGTTCCACCGTCCAGGTCCCGGTCGGCTTCGATATCCTGGTCCCGACGATATTCCTGTCCCGCCTCGGCCGACGCCCAGCGCTTGCAAGCGGCGGCGTCCTTGGACCACTGGGCCTCCGGCAGGTTGGGATTCCACCAACGGGGCTTGGAGGACAGGCACCCCCCAAGCAGAACAAGGGCGAAAAGAATGGCCAGCGGTCTCATCAGTTCAGGCCTTCGATGGTTTGCAGCAAAGCCCCAGATTCGGAAGATCCCCCCGGGCTTCGCCAAGCCACCTCCCCGTGTGACCGGGGAACCGGAACGCAATGCCGGGCGCCGATCCGCATGGGCGATCCGTGAACGCCCGCCACTCCGCCAACCATGGTCGTTCATCTCAGGCTCCGTCCCCGTTCCCGACCTCAAACTCGGCTGCCACCGGAGCATGGTAGGAGGACGGGGCGCCGCGGACCACGGCGGGGGTCGAGAGTTCGTCACCCAGGGCTTCGTTGTGGATCTCGCCCGTACGGTACCAGGCGAGCAAGGAGCGGGAGACCAGGATGTGATCCAGCATCACCGGTCGGCCTCCATGAATGACCGAGAACCGTTGGGACTGAGGTAGGCTGCGCTCCAGCGGCACCAGCAGGCGCCGGACCAGCTTGCCGTTCCCCAGATCCTCCTCGTCGCCGCGGATGATGCGCACGGGGGTTTCGTACATGTCGGCGTTGAAGTCCCCACAGACCGCAATCATCGCATCCGGATCATCGTCCATGACGCGATCAATGAACAGGCGGACCTCCAACGCCTGACCGGCACGTTTCATGGCGGCCAGGAAATAGCCCTCGGCCCAGCCGGGAACACTCCGCCACGTCTTCGAATCCACCTTCTGGCCGTCGATCCAGGCTGCACGCGGTGCCCTCAGGTGCAAGTTGAGCACGGTCAGCGGCTTGCCCCCCGGCAGATCGATCCGGGCCCAAATGAAGGCCCGGTCCCAATCCACCATCTCCGCCCCGGTGGCCGGCGGATGGGCGGTCACCCGTGCGTAGGCGGGCGGAGAGACGATGTCGTGGCGCACCTGACCACTGTCGAGGACAGGAAAACGCGACACCAGCACCATGTTATGCTTATCCCGCACCCCGCCGCCACGCGACGTGCTAACGGTATGGGTGATGTGGTAATCGGCGTAGGGTGTGTCTTCCAGCAGATGCCTCAGCGCTTCGAGGTGGCGCGTCTTGCCGGGAGCCAGGCGTTGGCCGTCCACTTCCTGCAGGCATAGAACGTCGGCCCGAAGGCGAATCAATTGCGGGCGCAGGATGGCGATCCTGTCCATGAGCGGCGCCGCGTCCTTTGCGGCTTCGCCCAGGTTTTCCACGTTGAAGGTCGCAAGGCGCAGAGTGAGCGGCATAATCCCTTTCCATCCCATCAACCAACGATGCCGGTCTTGGGGAATCGTACGATAGCCGGGGTGCCTTCGCCAAGGGTCCTTTGCAGTTCCGTGTCCCGCCATGCAATTCGACAAAGGCCTTGGTCACTCGGTTGGCTCCATTCCGTGTCCAGGAAAACTGGGCCCGCCATATGCCGTCGTCCGCCGTGTGTTCGTGGATTTCCCGCCAACGGCCGTTGATGTAATGGGTTTAGATCCGATCGCAAACTCCGGGGTAACAGTCCCGGTAGGATTGGTTAGCAGAAGATGACGGTGCCTTCGGCGTCGCGGACAATGATTCCGTCGTTCAATCGGTTCATAGCGACCCGGAATCCCCGACCCGATTAACCGGAGGCGCGCGCCGTACAGGCTTTGACCAAATCCAGCGCGGCCTTCGAATCCCAATGTACAGAACCCATTACGCGGCCCCGCTCCATGCCGTCCGGATCGATGAAGATCGTGGCGGGCAACCCGTAGATTTTCATTTTTGCTCCCAACCGGCTTTTCTTGTCGATGAGGACCGGCAGGTTTGTAATCTGCTTCTTTTCGAAAAATTCTTCCACCACGGGTGCGCCATCCAGGTCCCGGGACAAGGTGAGGACCACGATTCCCCCGCCATCTTTTTCCAGTTGCGTCTGCAGGCGCGACAGGGCCGGCATTTCGCGCACACAGGGAGCGCACCATGTCGCCCAGAAATTGAGCACCACGCCCTTGCCCTTGTAATCACCCAAGGTCGCCAGCTTGTCGGCCCCTACGACGAAAGGTTCCCCGGGGACGGGAATGGGCGGTTCGGTTACCCGGAAACCAACGAATTCTGTGCCTTTCAGCAGACATAAACCCGTTGCAGGCGGCACGGCGTTTCCGGTCGCGCCGGCGGTCGATTCGAGTGACGGGGGACCAACGCTTGCGTGTTCTTCGGGACCGAACAGGGTTACAATGGAAACAACGACCAGGATCAATGAAACGGCAATGGCTGCCAATAAGGTGTTTTTCATGTTGTTTTCTTCTCCAACTTCCTTTCTCCTTGCCACATTATGAGCAGCAACCGCAAGAACCAGAATACCGGGACCAGTGCCATCTGGGGCGGGCGTTTCGCCGCCGGGCCGTCCGCCGTGATGGAGGAAATCAACACTTCCATCAATTTCGACAAACGGCTTTACGCCCAAGATATCAGGGGCTCCAAGGCCCATTGTAAGATGCTGGTCTCTCGCGGGATCATTCCGCGCGACGACGGCGAGGCGATCCTTCGCGGTCTCGACCAAGTGCTCCAAGAGATTAATGATGGGCGCTTCGAATTCAAGAGCGTTCAGGAAGACATCCACATGAACGTGGAATCGCGCCTGGCCGAAATCGTCGGCGAGGCCGCGGGAAGGCTGCACACGGCGCGCTCGCGCAACGACCAGGTGGCGACCGATCTCCGCCTCTGGGTGCGGGATTCCATCGATGGGCTGGATGACGCCCTGCAAGGACTGCAACGCGTGTTGATCGGTCACGCCGAGTCTCACGCCGGAACCGTCATGCCCGGCTTTACCCACCTGCAGGCGGCACAGCCCGTGACCCTGGGCCACCACCTGTTGGCCTGGACCGAGATGCTGGGCCGCGATCGCGGACGGTTGGCCGACTGCCGCAGGCGGCTCAATGAAAGTCCGTTGGGCGCGGCCGCACTGGCCGGGACCTCATTCCCCACCGACCGGCACATGACCGCCAAGGCCCTTGGCTTCGATGCGCCCATGGCCAATTCTCTGGATGCGGTCTCGGATCGTGACTTCGCGCTCGAATTTCTGTCCGCCGGATCGGTGCTGGCCGTGCACTTGTCGCGCATGGCCGGGGAAATCGTGCTCTGGTGCACCGATCAATTCGCCTTTCTCAGGCTTTCCGATTCGTTCTCGACCGGCAGTTCCATTATGCCCCAGAAGCGCAATCCCGACGCCGCCGAACTCGTGCGCGCCAAGGCCGGTCGGGTACTGGGCAGCTTGAATACGTTGATGGTGGTGATGAAGGGACTGCCTCTGGCCTATGGCAAAGACATGCAGGAAGACAAGGAGCCGGTCTTCGACGCCGCCGACAGCCTGGAGCTCTGCATCGCAGCCATGACAGGCATGCTGGCGGAGGCGGAGTTCAATACAGGGAAAATGCGGACCGCCTTGGAACAAGGTTTCGTGACCGCCACCGATCTCGCCGACTGGCTGGTCCGCGTCCTGGGGCTACCTTTCCGCCACGCCCATCACGTGACGGGAGCATTGGTGAAGACGGCCGAGGACAGGGGCTGCGGCCTCGAGAGCCTGAGCCTGCAAGACATGCAATCGGTCGAGCCCGGCATCACCGATGACGTCTATTCAGTCCTGGGCATTGACGAGTCGGTGTGCAGCCGGACCAGCTACGGCGGCACGGCGCCTGACAACGTCCGTCGGGCAGCGATTGAGGCCCGCCAAAGGTTCCTGGAGGATTAGAATGGTTGTCCTGCGTAAGATCGTCTTGGTGTTTCTGGTCGCCGCGCTGATCTCCAGCGTTTCCGCCTGTGGCCGTAAGGCTAGGCTGGAACACCTGCCCGAAGACAAGGAACAGAAAATCTATCCCACCCGCTGAGGCCGACCATATGGACCACTTCCAGTACAAGGACGGACGCCTGTCTGCCGAGGACGTGCCGCTGTCCGACATCGCCGAAGCCGTGGGGACTCCGTTCTACTGCTATTCCACGGCGACGCTGGAGCGCCATTACCACGCCTTCGCCGAGGCTTTCAGGAAAATTCCGGTTACCATCTGCTATGCCGTCAAGGCCAACCCGAACATCTCCGTGGTCCGCACCCTGGCGGATCTCGGGGCCGGAGCCGACGTGGTGTCCGGTGGGGAATTAAAGCGGGCATTGACCGCCGGGGTGGACCCGGCGCGCATCGTCTTTTCCGGCATCGGCAAGACGCGGGACGAGTTGGCCCAGGCCCTGGATGCCCGGATTCTGCAGGTCAATGTTGAATCGGAACCGGAACTGGAGGCCCTGTCCGAAGTCGCCGTCTCCAAGGGAACCGAGGTCGCCGTCGCCGTCCGGGTCAATCCCGACATCGACGCCGGCACCCACGAGAAGATTACCACCGGCAAACGCGAGAACAAGTTCGGCATCGAATGGACCCGGGCGCACGAAGTCTATGCACGGGCGGCGAAGATGCCCGGCATCCGCATCGAGGGGGCGGCGGTGCATATCGGCTCGCAGATCCTGGACCTGACGCCCTTCCGCACCGCCTACCTGCGCCTTCGCGACCTGGCGGCCATGCTGCGGGCAGACGGTCATGACATTAAGCGTCTCGATCTCGGCGGCGGCTTGGGAATTTCCTATGAGGGAGAACTCGCCCCTTCGCCTAGTGACTACGCAGCGGTCGTCGGCGACGTCTTCGGCGGCCATGATTACGACCTCGTCATCGAACCCGGGCGGGCCATCGCGGGCAACGCGGGTGTTCTGGTCTCCCGCGTTACCTATATCAAGGAAGGCGCAACACGGCGCTTCGTGATCCTGGATGCGGCCATGAACGACCTGATGCGGCCTTCGCTCTACGGCGCCCGCCACGCTATCGAGCCGGTGGTCGAGCCCGTCACCGGCGAGATGGCGGAAGACGCGGACATGCTGGAGCAGATAGACCTGGTGGACGTTGTCGGCCCGATCTGCGAGACCGGGGATACCTTTACGCGTGGCGTGAGGATGCCTCCGGTGGCAGCCGGGGATCTGATGGTGATCCGGACCGCCGGAGCCTACGGGGCGGCGATGGCATCGCTCTACAATTCCCGTTCGCTGGTCCCCGAGGTTATGGTCAGGGGCAACCGGTTCTCGGTGGTGCGCGAACGCATCGACACGGACGACATCCTGACCCATGAATCCCTGCCGATCTGGATAGAGGATTCATGAGCTGGCGCGCACCGATCCCGGGGGGGCTTCTGGGCACGGCGCGCGCCATCGTCTTGTGGGAGAGAGTCTGGGTCCGGTTGTGGCCGGCCCTGTCCGTGGCCGGTCTGTTTGCGGCGCTGGCGTTATTCGACGTCTTGCCCGCCCTTGGGGGCTGGGGTCATTTTGGGGTTGTGGCCGGATTCGGCGTGCTGATCGCCACCCTCCTGACACACGGCTTTTCCGGTCTTAAGCTCCCAAGCCCGGCAGAGGGACGCGCCCGTCTGGAATGGGATAGCGGCCTCGCCCACCGCCCGTTCGATACACTCGCCGACGACCTTGCCGCAGGGAACGGCGACGCCAAAGCCGAGGCGCTGTGGCGGGTCCATCGCCAACGGGCGGCAAAGGCCCTGCAACGGCTTAGGCTGAAATGGCCCCGTCCCGGCGTCGCACGACATGATCCCCGGGCCCTCCGGGCCGCGGTTGCGGTGCTGTTGACCGGCGCTCTGGTGGCGGGGGGAAGCGAGGCCGGGGAGCGTTTCGGCCGCGCCCTATCCCCGAGTTTGTCCCCACCGCCGGCCGACAGGACCATCGATCTTTGGATCACGCCCCCCACCTACACCGGCCGGGCGACCCGACATCTGACGCAGGACAGCCGATCGCCCGACCCGACGATGGTGCCCGAGGGAAGCACCGTCCTCGCGCAGGTCGGCGGCTCCGACGAAGTTCCTTGGCTTAAGGCCGGAGACCGGCGTGTGTCCTTGACGGAGATCGGTCCGGGAGCCCATCGGGGCGAGATGGTTATTGGTCACGGGGACCGGATCGCAATTGGGCTGGACGAACGCGAGATTGCGGCCTGGCCGGTAACCGTCGTTCCCGACAGGGCCCCGACCGTGGCTTTCTCCGCTCCCCCGAAGGCCACGCCCCGCGGGCGCTTGACGCTCGCTTACGAAGCGCGCGACGATTACGGCGTGTCCGATGTCTTGCTGGTGGTGGCGCGCAACGGGGAAAAGGAACCCCTGCGCATCACCCTGCCTCTGCCGCTCCGCCGTCAGGCGTTCCACGCATCGAGCCGTCAGGCGTTCCACGCATCGAGCCGTCAGGATCTGAGTGCGCATTCCTGGGCCGGTCTGCCGGTGCGCCTTTCCGTGGAGGCCGTCGACGCGGCAGGCAAGACGGGACGCGGCGGCTGGGTGGACATGGTCCTGCCGGAACGCTCCTTCGCCCATCCCGTGGCCAGGGCCATCGTTGCGCTTCGCAAGCGGTTGGTTGATCCGACACCCGCTGTGCGGGGCCGTGTCGCCGACGGCCTGGCGGCCATCGCCGTCGATCCGGGGAGCTACGAAGGAAGCGTGGTCGTTCATCTGGCGCTCCGTGTCGCCAGCAACCGGTTGCTGCTGGACGAAACCGCCTCCCAGGCGGCTTCGGTCCGTGACATCTTGTGGCGCATCGCACTCCGCCTCGAAGAGGGCCGCTTTGCAGAAGCCGAACGCCGGCTTTCGGACCTGGGACAGGAATTGCAGCGGGCCCTGGAAGCCGGTGCGGAGCCGGAAGCCGCAAAACGCCTGGCCCAGGCTCTCAAGCAGGCGCTGGACAGCTATTTGCCGTCGCTGATGAAGGAACTTCAACGCCGGGGCCTCGCAGACCTGTCCTTGGACACCTCGGGCCAAGTGCCCGGAAGCGATCTGCTGCGACGGCTCGTGGACGAGATCCGCGAACTGGTGGCAGACGGAGATCTGGACGATGCCCGCGAGAAGCTGGCTCAACTCCGGAGCCTGCTCGACACCATGGGCGCGGCCATGCAGCAGCGCGTGGATCCGGAACGCCTCGCCAAGGCGTCATCGGCCATGAACCGGCTTCGTGATATCGAACGGCGCCAGAAGAACCTTATGGACGAGACCTTCCGAAGGTTGCGCGAGTCGTCCCCCGGCCAGGGCCGGGAAACCGGAGGCAGCGATCCCCCGGGGCCCGCCAGGGGAAGTGCGGAGCAGGAAGAGCTGCGCCGGGACCTGAACCGGCTGATGGACGAAACCGCAGACCTCGTGGAGCGGATACCGGGGAGCCTGAGGAAGGCCGAAGGGGCCATGGCCCAGGCCCGTTCGTTGCTCGATGCGGGCAGCCCGGACGAGGCGGTGCAGGCCCAGGGGCAGGCGCTCGACCAACTTCACCGCGCCCTGGAACAGATTTCGACGGCGCTCGACCGGAACATGCCGGGCCTGTTCGGGCGCCGGGGATTTCCCCTTCGGGGACGGGACCCCTTCGGCCGGATGCCGTCCGGCGGATTTGGCACCGCAGTCGGCGGATCCGCCGAGGTGCCGAAGACAGCCGGACGACACCGGGTGCGGGCCATTCTCGACGAGCTGCGCCGCCGCGCCGGCGATCCCACGCGGCCGGAAATCGAACGGGACTACATCCAGCGCCTGCTGCGGCAATTTTGACGGGGTGCCCTGTTGCGGGGCGTCGCGAATAGGCTTATGTTCGCGCCGTTCGAGTAGCCGATGGGGCGTAGCCAAGTGGTTAAGGCACCGGTTTTTGGTACCGGCATTCGGAGGTTCGAGTCCTCCCGCCCCAGCCATACCCGTGAACGGGCCCCCTTCATGGGGCTTTTGTCGGTTCTCCCGGTAAATGAAAGCTGCGGCTTCGCCGAATGGGGCGAGGCGTTCAGGGCCCCCATCGTCGTTCGGATCGAGGGCGCCGGCTACCGCCACCGCGTCCATGCCGACTGTCCGGTCGAAACGGGGGCCAGTCCACTCACCCGTCATTAGGCTTGGATACATCCATGACCCTCACTTCGATACATCGATTAGGCTTGATTCTCTCAAGTGCCTTTTGCAATTCATCGGCGGTCTTTGGCTTTGATATCCCTAGTTTTTTCGGAGGCCCCGCCAAATTCCCGTCTCCGAACCAAAACACCAAGAATACTCCGCGCCCATGCGTGTTCGGGTCGTTAGCGTAGAGCCGGACCAGCTGTTCCTCCATGCCGGACCACACTTCCGGGTTCTCGTCACGTTTGATCTCTATGGGCAGCGTACCGATATCTCTTGATGTCAGGCGGATATCGACACGCTTGTCGTTTGCGGCACACGCTTCAGGCTCGGCTGTTATGTCACGCGCAGCAAATGCGGGCCGCATCATATCCAGCAAGACATCACGGCAATCGTTTTCGATCTTCGGTCGTTCTGGTTTGCCGCGCCCGCGAAGCCCCCAGAAATTCTTCCAACGGTTGGTGTTCGAGTCATGAATCGTTGGAGCGATATCGTCTAGAATATCCAATGTGGTCGCTTGCAGATCCTGCATGTTCGCCGGAGCACCGTTTGCCAGGAATTTGCAGACCTCCGCCGGGCTGACAGGTTTAAACGTCATATCCCGCATGTTCTTGGCCTGCAGCGTCTTTGCATGGAGTAGGTGCTCGCTCCATTCATGCAATGACTGGTCCGTACACAGCGCCTCTAATGAATGGGCCGCATCTTGCGTTGGTAAGCCTGACAGGGCGTTGATCAGGTCGTTGATCTCTCGGGTCGCTTTCTCATTAGGGTCCACTTCTGAGACGCACCTATCACGTTTTTTACGCTTTTTACGCTTAAACCCGAACATACTACCAAGGATCGAAATCGCCATCTGTAGCTGTGGGGTCCTCTCATAACCGTTCATCGGACTTCCCGCGCCTGCTATCAAAATATGATAGGCCGCCCACATGTCCCGAACACTTTCTTTCGCTTTCCGTTTCAGTTTCTGGGAGTAGGTTCCCGGGTCCAGCAGGCTCGCAGTGGCCAGCCAAAGGGTATGTTTTTCGCCACGCAGCTTGCCGCTTTGGAGCGTGGGTACGGCAATGCTTCGCAACACCTCAGGATCGCCATGTTGTAGAATGGCGGTTAACATGGTGCGCAAAATTTCTGCGGAAGGCTGCGGATTTTCAGTAAGAACTTTTTGAATGCCCCTAAGGATCAGCAGGGTGACGGGATTCTCTGTTTTTTCGATATAAAGTCTGCTCAAGTCCCGCGTTTTTCCACCCTTAATTTCGGCACGCCATACATCCTCAAGAACCTCCTGTCCCAAAGCTGGTTTGTGCTTAAAAATCCAGTCCTCCCAATCGTGCTCAGGGCACGGAAAAAGAACTCGATAGGCTAGTGCGGCCTTGAGATTTGCGTCAGGTAACGCAAGGAATTCCTCCTGGGAGCGTGCCGCTACGATATCGGCACCGGCTAGAATTGGGTAGCCCACATAGTGACTCTGTGATTTGCAGGCAAGCTCGGCAATGGACGCTGGGCTGTGCTGCTCCTTGCCTTTTAGAAGAACCTCGAATCCGGCCGCCATGGCTTTCGCAATGTCAGTGCTTGTTACCTCAGCAAGGCGCTCAAACGGCTGAAGTTTTCCATCTGATCCCATTGAATAGCCAAACCAATGCTCTGCCCCATAACGGAGACTTTGAATGGCCCGGCCGGCGCGAAGATCAGCAATCTGGCTTTTTAGAAATTTGACATCCGCCGTGCGGCGCGCCTTCTGATCATCCTGATGGCTCTGCTTCTCTAGCTTATGTTCGAAATGGCGGTCATACAGACCACACCAGCACACCTTGTCCCATGTCGATAAGAAACGAGGATGCTGAACAGCAAATTCATATAGGTCATCCAAAACAATCGGCAAGATCCCAGGATCGGCATGCATGACCTGGTTTGCCGCTTCAGTGAACAACATATCGGCTTTAGATTGATCCGATTCCCTTTCCGCCATCGAAAGTAGGGTAGCGCAGAAGCTGCTTGGCTTTGCGGCATGGAGCACTCGGTACCCAAATTCATATTCGTACCAAGGCTCGTCCTCCGATGGCTTGCTGTGCGCTAACCAATACCGGAACAATGCCTCATAAAGGCCATCACGCCCTTCGATATAGGCCCTGATAAATTTCTGATGATCGTTGTCCAGACGGTGCTGACCGTACTTGTCCAAATAGAGCCCTAGCCACTTGAAAATCATTCCCGGCGTTGCCGTGTCTCCATGTACTTTTAGAAGTTGGATCACCAAGGGCCCGACCATATGCTTTTTATCAAAATCACTCAGCAGTCTCACCTTATCGGAACGGGCAATCATGGCATCGGCCAGATTCGGCAATGCCTCGTCAGGAGTGAGGGGCACTAATTTGCAGTGAATGAAATAACCGAAATTGCCTAAGGCTATTTGGCCATCGTTAACGAAATACTCAACGACCTCGTCTGGGGTGATGACGGATGGATAAAGCTGACACAAAAGCGTTGTGCGTAGGGCCAAGTCTTTGTCAGAGATATCTCCCGAATGGACTTCACCCAGAATCTCTTTCAGGTCAGAAATGCGATCCGGGCAATTATTGATGAGTGCAAACAGGGCTTCGTTTTTGAGCCATTCAAGGCGTGATTCATCGCGCACAAACACCAACAGGTCATCACCCATTTCCGGTAACCGGGAACCGTATTTAAGAGCGCTCAATACGACACCCGTTACACCGGGGTCTTCTTCGTTTTTCAAAATTCGGCGGAAATCTTCCACCATGCCCTCGGATGCCAAACCACCGAGCAACGGAGTCTGCCAATGCCCGGAGCGGAACCACGGATCATCCTTGGTTGCATACTCTCTCAAGATGTTCAGGGAATCCCGTCTGGTCGCGTCAGGCCACTGCGCCACATCCCCGTAAACCAATGCGCCGAACGGATCGGCATGTAAGAGATATTGCCCGTCTCCCGGCAACAGGGCGATTAGCCATGCGTATATGTCCCGAAGGTGGGACAGTGTCCTCCCATCCTTACCCGTGATCAGGGACATGGCGCGTCCCCGAGATAAATGACCGTCGGCGCGTCCCCGAGATAAATGACCTTTTAAGATTCTGCGCGCCAATGCCGTTGCTGCCAGGAAATCCCCCGTCGTCTTGTGCTGTGGTTTTATGGAACCGGAAGGCTTGGACTCAAACAGTCTACTCCGCGCTGCAATTCCTGCCGCCTCAAGGTCGATATCCGTCAGTTCCTGGATTGGTGGATGCTCAGCTACCTTAGTTGCTTTCGATAAGGTAAACCCCTTCGCATTACTGAACGCGTGAATCGCCGATAGGTCTTCGGCGGCGGCCCTCAACCTCTCATCAGAGACTTTGTCGCTTCGCACACGAGTGTGCTGCTCGTTTTCCTCGCGCAGCAGCAAAGCGACGGATTTTTTCATTAAGTCTTTTCGGGTCTCGGGCCACCCGCCACTATCCTTGTATACCTCCAAATAGAGCTTCAGGGTTTCAGGGTTGGAAAGGAGTTTTTCCAAGTCCCTTTGCCGTGCACCATCGAGGAACGCACTTACATCATTCACCTGCTCGGCAACTATGGTTTCGATATCCTCCGGCGAAAGGGGCAGCAAATTGAGAATTTGGACGTCCTCGCCTTGCGCGGCCTTTCCCAGTCCCCGGACGTCACTCCCCCCGTGCCATTCTAACGTTCGGCAGGACAGGCGGACTTTCGGTGATCCGAGCTTTCGAAGTTTACCGACAATCGCCGCTATTACGGATTGTCCGGCCTCCTCCGCCCGATGCTCATCCAAGGCATCGAGGTAAATCGTCTTGCCCCAAAATTCACCGTCAGGAAAATTCAGGAACTCGCTGACAGTGCAGCATATGGCATTCCCTTCCTCTTTGTTGGATGCAGCAAACGCCGTGGTCTTGCCGATTCCAGGCTCCCCGAGAATAACAATGGCGCGATAGTCGAAGAACGCGGAAAGCGGTAAAGGTTCCGCATTAGCGGAACTGGCCATTGCCTCGGATAGTTTAGAGAACCTTTTAAAGAACCTTTTAACAATCGGCATTGGGCAACCGACTCCATGTCCAAGGTGCACCCAACATCCCACTCCTGCCCAACCTCGTCCGTCAGCACAGCAACGCATGAATGCCCGGGGGGTTGCCCCTGTTACTCAGCCGATCCTCAACATATTGAAAATTACAGGATTCCTAGCTCCAGATATGGTGCCAAACTGTTGAACTTCAATCAAGCGGTTTCGTTTGTAGCTGCCTCGAAACGAATGCCGAGGAGACACGTCAGCGAACGGAAAACCTGATGTGGTCGACGGGTTCTCCGCCATTCTTTTCCAAGCTCAGTTGGAATTCTCCAGGCTCTGGGCTCCACGCTTCGAAAGCGTCGATTGGGCCAAGCTTTCTCCCGTTGAGGACCCAGGACAATTCCTCGTCGTCTTCCGACGCCTGGAACACGACTTTCTGCAAGGTCCGTGGGATGTCGGGATCGACGGCAAGAATGGTTCCGTTCGTGGGATAGAGGATCCGCGGCCGCGCCTCCGAAGGCCGGGGGCGCGCCACTTCGTAAGTCGGTTCGGTCCCGGCCAGGAACCATTCTTCATAGACCTTCCCCGTCGGTGCGATCGCGACACGATGGGCGTGGACGCCTTTGGGCGGTAACGGCATCCGACCGGGGCGATGGCCGTTGAGGCGATCCATGATGTCCCGCCAAATGGGGGCCGCTCCCGAAATGCCGCTAACATTCCACATGGGTTCGCCCGAGAAATTCCCGGCCCAGACGCCGACGGTATAGGCATCCGAGAACCCGATGCACCAATTGTCCCGCATGTCCTTGCTGGTGCCCGTCTTGACCGCCGAGAAGTAAGGCGTTGCGAGCGGTGAGTCCAACCCGAACCCCAGGGACCGGGCGTCGCGGTCCGATAGGATCGAGGTAACGATGAAAGCGGGCCCCTGCGCCATAACCCGCCTCTCCGGTTCCACACCCTTCCTGGGCGACAGGCGCAGCGGTCCCCGCAGACCGCCATTGGCCAGTGCTCGATAAGCGTTGGTTAATTCCCAGAGGGTCACATCCGCGCTGCCCAAGGCAAGGGAAGCCCCGTAGAACTCCGGAGCCATCAGGTTGCGGAGACCCAGGTTGGAAAGGCGGACAACCGCCTCTTCCGGCCCAACGGAAAGAATTGTCCGCACGGCCGGTGTGTTGAGGGACGACGCCAAGGCCTCGCGGACGGTGACCGGCCCGCGAAAGATCCCGTCGTAGTTCCGTGGCCGATATACCCCGCTCGCGGCAATTGGAATCTCGATGGGGCTGTCATCGAGGAGAGTTGCCGCCGTCAGGTACCTGCGTTCGATAGCCAGTCCATAGATGAAGGGCTTGAGAGTCGAACCGGCTTGGCGCCTCGCCTGCACCCCATCGACGAAACGTGCCTCCGACAGATCCCCGCTGCTCCCGACATAGGCCAGCACCTCCCCGGTCGCATTGTCGGCAACGATCACGGCTGCGTCGTGCAGGTTCCGATCGGCCACCCCCTCGACATGATTTTGCACCACCTGAAGGACAAAACGCTGCAAGCCGGCATCCAAGGTCGAGGGGACGGCTTCCGCGGGACCAACCGGAGCAGCCAGGCGGTGCAGGGCATGGTAGGCATCGTTCTCGGCGCGGCGCACCCGGTAGGGGGGCGTCAGGGCTTTGGAAACACTGGCCTCGATACGGACACAGTCGCCGTCCAGAAGGGCGCAAGCGCGAGCGGCGACCCTTGCCGGGGGTGCATTCGGCGCCCGGATCAGAGCGGCGAGGATCGCCGCCTCCCGGAGATTGAGGCCTGACGGGTCCTTATCGAAGAGTGCCCGCGCCGCTGCCGAGATGCCCTTCAACTCGCTCCGGTACGAAACGAGGTTGAGATAGGCCTCAAGGATTCCGGCCTTGCTCCAAAGGGTCTCGATCGCCCATGCGGCCCGCATCTGACGCCATTTCTGAGCGAGTGTCCGCCCGCCTGACCGAGGCGCGATGTCGGGAAGGAGAAGGCCCGCCAACTGCATGCTGATCGTACTGGCCCCCCGCGGCCGCTCCAGCCGCAGGAGAGCAGACGCGGACCCGAGCAGGGCAAGAACATCGACACCTTCATGCCCATGGAACCGCCGATCTTCGGCAGCGATTACGCTCCGGGTCAATGCGGGGGAAATCCTTCCCAACGGCGTCCAGGAAAGGCGCCGTCCGGAAAAATCTGACCGGGTCACGTGCAAGACCTCTCCGTGTCGGTCAAGCAGGGCCGTCTCGGAGGAACGGTAGGTGGCGAGAACGTGTTCGAAAGTCGGGACCGCCGGCTGGGGAGAAAGCTCCCCAACCCAAAATCCGCCCCCGAGGAGGACGAGGACGGCAACCCCGCCGATGAGCCTATTCCTCGACAACAAATGTCTCATTGGGCAGAACACCGAACATTTCGGGTTTGTACAAAGCCTCGACCCGGGTCGGAGGCATTTGGAAGGTTCCCGCAGCGTTCAAGAGATAGGTGTAATCCAAAGACCATGTCCCTTGACGAACGAAGGAAAAATAGGCTCGCATGCCGTCAAAGGCATGCTCCTTAAACGCGAGACGGGCGCGTCCCTTGGTCTCTTCCCCCTGCTGGGCAATGACGGTTTCACCGCCGAGGCCGCTCCCCATCATTGCGGCGCCGGCCGGGACCGGATCATCGATGACCACCCATGTCATGTCGGCCGGAGCATCGATTTCCAGATGGACCCGGATTTCGTCTCCTACGCTCCACCTGTCTTCCGATTTACGGGTGATGGGTGTTATCGTCTTGCGGACGGCGAAGCCGGCGTCGACGGGGACCTTGAAGGGAACGGCCGCCATGCTCAGCACCGAGACCCAGGGGGCCCCCTTCCCCTCGTGACGCATCTCAAGGTCCCTCCGTTCTCCGATCCCGCCCCAGGGAAGCAGGGCTTCGCCTTTCGTCTTCCCGTCCTGCCAAGGGACGTCCGCTGTCTCGGGCCCGAAGCGGATGCGGGTCAGTCCGTCGAGCGTCTCTCTCTCGAATGCGGCAGCGAATTTCCGCAACGCGACCGCGCCATAGGCATTGGAGGTCGTCAGCTTCCAATGTCCTTTTTGCTGTCGCGATAGGGCTCCCTCCAGGAGGCGCGCCCGGTCGTCGGACCAAAGGCCGAACTCCATTGCCGTGAGAAGAAAACGGATCGCATTGGAGTCACCGTCGGTCATGAGCCACCACAGGTCGTCGCGTTCACTTGTGGTGAACCGCATGATGCGGCCGTCGTAGCGAATACGCGACCGAAGGAGGTTCTCGCTTTCGCTCCTCAGACGATCGGCATCGGCAATCCCCGTCACGCGGTAAAGGATGTTGAGCCAATCCATCAAGGCCGAGGTTGGAAGCTCGCGGGGATGGATTTCGATGCTCTCAAGAAGGTCCGGGGATGCCATCTCGTAGCGGCTCAAGACCTCGATCGCCTGCAGCTTGACGACGCTCATGTATTCCTCGACGAAGATGTCGACGCGGTGCAAACGCCCGGTCACGAAGTTCCGCAATCCCCGAAGAACCCGCTGGCGCTCACCGTCCGGAACGGCCCAGCCGCGCTCATGGGCAATAGCCAGGATATAGGCGCTCAACACCACGCTTCCGCGCCGCATGCGGGGGAAATACTTGATCAGCCCGTTACCATCCAGATACAGGGCGAGCCTGCTCATCAGGGATTCCCACCGGGCGGCATCGCCGAGTGCAACGGCCACGGATGCCTGCTGTTCGAAACAGCTATATGGGTAGCTCCGCATATAATCGACCACCCCGCTCAAACCCACGTCGACCAAGCTGGTACTGGCCTCGATCTTCATGCCGCCGCGCCCCGGCACGGCGTCGTCGGGAATGCGTGCCGTCATCGTGAAGGGCTCGGTCAACTGGGCAAACGTGCCCTGCAGGGCGCGCACGGGGACGGCCGGTTTGACCTTCTGCTCTATCGAAAGGGCATCGGCGATCTGGTCCCCTTTGCGGACTTCGAGATGATACCGAAGAACACGTTGATCGAATGGGATCGTCATATCCCAAGAAACCATCACGCTGTCCTTGGCCGGAACCGTGACGTCGCGCGGAGACGGTGCCTGCTCCATCCCCTGCACTGAAAGGGATACGGACAGATCCATGGGATCGTCCGTCGTATTGCGAAGCGTGAACGGCGTGATAATCCGATCGCCCTCGCGCACCAGGGGCGTAATTCCCGGAAAGATCATTAGACTCTGCGTAGTCCGGATCGACGTCGATCCGGTGCCGAATTTGTCCTCTCCGGCCGACGCGACCGCGACGATCTTGAACCGCGTCAGGGAATCGTTGAGCGGAATCCGGACGACCGCCTCTCCGTTCTCGTCGAGCGCCACCCTTCCTTTCCACAACAACAGTGAGTCGAACACCTCGCGGACCGTGCCCCGTCCGCCACCGCCACCGTCGGGGCGCGTCTTCTGACCATAATGCCGCTTTCCAACGACCCGCATCTGAGCGGTGGCGGTAACGGTCTCGTTGGAACGCGGTCCCATCATGGTGCCGAGGAGATCCCAATTGTTATTGGGTTTCAATTCCAGTAGGCCTGCGTCGACTGCGGCAACCGCGACTTCGGCGTTCTTTGGAAGAGGATTGCCGTTCCTCGGTTTTACGCGAACACGCACGGTTGCCTTATCGCGAACTTCATAGACTTCGCGCTCGGCTTCTACGACAACATCCAGCCGATGGCGTCTCCATCCGACATCGATCTCGGCCATGCCCAACTTGAATGCGGGCCGCCCAAGGTCCACGAGGCCGGTGGGCTTGATGTCGGCCACCCGCCCCCGCACCGCGAGAACCCCCACATAGACATTGGGGGCAAAGGTATCGCGGATGGGCACCGAGACAATGGGCGCATTCCCGTCGAGCGTCTGAAGGAAGTAATCGAGAACGCCCTCGCGCTCCACGGTAACCAGGGCACGAGCCTTCCGGAACGGCATGCGGACCTGAAAGCGCGCGGTGTCTCCGGGCTCGTAACTCCGTTTCTCGGGCAGGACATCCATCTGGTCCGTGTCCGAGGCCCTGAACCACCATGCGTCCTTCCCCGGCACCCAAGCGCCGGCATGTGTAACCTGCTCTATGCCCTCGGGGGTATCGACCCGAGCGACACCGTAGATTTTACCGGAGTGCTCGACGCGTTTCGCGCACGTAAGACGTCCATCGTCGTCCGTTGTTCCCTCGCAAAACGGCCCCAGGGGCGTCAGTTTCACCTCATGTTCATAACCATAGATCCCGCCGGCAAGCTTCTTCCTGTGGGATAGGTGTTCTTGCTTGACGAGATCAATCCCGAGGCTCTTGCCCGGCACGGGCGTGCCGTCCAAATCCAGGAGTACCGCGGTAAAGGAGAGTTCGCCGTCTTTCGGAATCCAGCTCTTCGCCTTGATGCCGACGTTCCAGCGGGACGGATGGACGGTTTCGCGGTGAACGACCGTACGAATGTTCCCGTTGGGATCGCGGTAGCTCATTTCCGTGAGCACGTTGACCGCCTTATCGGAGGCGGGAATATCCGACAAAGTGTATCGACCGGTCCCCGCGTCATCCAATTTCAGCGCCGTATGGGCCAGTGTCCGGCGTTCCGGTTTCCACGGGTCCTTGCGCGGGGCTCCGGCGTTGAAGGCAAAACCGGGGTATCCCTTGGATCGAAAGACGGAACGGGCCTCGGTAAACTGGCTTCGCAGTTTCACCGGCAGTCCGCCGGCCCCTCCACCGGCAAGATAGCGGACGCCGAAATCTAGCGGGAATGACGTGGCCCGGACCAGCTTGGTCTCCGGTCCTTTGATGGTTCCTCTGGTCAGAGGCACCTTGAATTCCTGGACGTCGAAACTCCCGGTTATGATGGTTTTCCAGCGGCGTTTCTTTTTCTTCTTCTTGAACGAAACCGTGTAGGTGCCGAGCTTGGCCGCGTTCGGAATTGTCCAGGTGGTCTGCGCGATCCCCAGCGCGTCCCAGTCGAGATTGAATTGAAACTTCTGACCCGAACCCCGGTGGATGATTTCCATGGAGTTCCACGCCTCGAGGGTATCGGGAACATCCATGCCGTTGCTCCGGTGCCGCCGCAGGAAATGCTTCATGGATACGGTCTCGCCCGCCCGGAAAAGGGAGCGGCCCAATACGGTATGACCGATCAGCGGTGTTTGCCTGTTGGCCGTCGAATGGCGTGTTCCCGGAAACCGCCAGACCTCTATTCCGTCGTCCCAAGAGGAATGGGCGAAGGTGACGTCGCCACGGTGTTCGGCAAAAACGAACAGACCGGATTGGTAGGGCCGCAAACTGCACCGGGTTTCCGGTAAGGGCGTCTTGGAGATCGCGACGCCGTCGGCATTGGTTTCGTCGATCCAAATCTCTTCGCCCCGGCAATTGAGGACCGAGACCTTTGCGCCCTGCACCGGTTCTGCGTCGTTCAGGCGGGTCACCCAAATCAACGCGTTCTCCCGCCCGCGTTTCAAGTGCGCGGACATGTTGGTCACCAACGCGCCGGTCGCGGCGTACATGTATTTTGGCGGTTCCTCCACCGGCCGGTCGGGCCTGTTCAGCAGCTGCTCCGCCAGATTTCGGCTCGCGATTTCGACGATGTAGAAACCAGGGTCCTCCAGGGGAATGCCGACCACTTCGGTCCGGTTTCTGCCTTTGGGGGGAGGAATCCTGAGCCGCTCCGCCGACGGCCCCGTTTCCTGGCCGCCGATCAGGCTGTTTCGATACTGCGCGACGCCATCGACTGCATGGAGCTTCTGCATGTAGCGCACGATTTCCCGGCGCTGTTCCGAGGCGTGCCCGCTCTGGTCAGGTGACAGCCGAAGAGTCCTGCCGCTAAGATCCCGAATGGCGTCCTGCAGCCAATGACGCAGTCCGTAGGCCGGGGAAGAGCTGACTTCGGATCTGACCTTCAGGTCGGGCTCAAGGTTTCGGATGGTGACCGGGAGGACCGGGCTGTCCTCTCGTTCCAAAATACCGAAACGGCCGGAAAACTTGGCGAGGGGTGGAAAGTCACCGGTGGCGATTTCGACCGTTCCGCTTCCCCCTCCGGGGAGACTGCGACCGTCCATGCTCCGCAGGTTCTCCGGAATTACCACCCGGAATTCCGTGTTCGGTGGAAACGGTGGATGGAACACCGCGTGGCGCGTGGCGCCCTTGCTCCTGGGTTCCGCCACCCGTTTCCCCCTCGGCCCGCCCATCAGTTTGATCTCCGCGACCTGCGCCGCATCGACAAACGATGAAAAGACGAGCCGAATTTCGCCTAAGGGGTCACACCCTTCGGACTCGTCTTTTCGCCGACAGCGAACGCTCACGGTGAACGGCGGCGCACTTGTGTAGTCGAAAGCCCGGTGTTCATCCCGACCCGTGGGCACACCGCCCGGCGTTTCTATGTCCCGCGCCCATATCAGCCTGATCTTCCTGCCGGGCGGGAATCTCTGTTTGGCCCGCAGGCCGATCTTGGGCTTTTCCCTCATGCGGCGAAAAAGGTAGATCCCTTCCGCGATTTTGGCCGTTTCCTCGACCGACCCGCTTTGCTCCGGCCAGACCGAGCGGTAGATATCTTCTGCGATCTCGGACGTTTTCCCGGCCGGAAGGACGGAGACCTCCACCCGGCTTGCGATGCCCTCCACCTCGAAATAGGCATGCTGCTCGACGGACGAGGGATCGGCCGGCGCATCGAGTGCCAGGATAAAGACCTGATCGGGAGAGATGTCCCTGAACCCCTCGCCGGGATAGACCGCGAGCGGTGTCGCGCCCCCCGTAGAAAAGATGAACGCGCTCTCCCCGGTCAGGGGCTGACCCGCCAACGATTTCAAACTCGGTCGGGCGTTGAAAACACAGCGCACCCCGCCGGGAAGCTGCTCCTTGTACTCATGGACCCAGTTCCTGCCGTCGACCCAGCGCGATTGGGCTGTTTGCGGGCAGTCGGTCGTGAACGGGGCATCTCGGTCCCGCGGATCGCCAAAGGCGACGGCCTCCTCGGAAAACCGGACATGGACCTGCCGAACGTCACGGACATTTCCCTGAGGGGAGAATGCCTCCACCCGGAAATCCGCGACCGCCTCCGCGGAAAGGAAAATTGTGGTGAAGACCCCCAAAAAGGCACCAACCAGAATTCCTCTTGCCGAAATCATTACGAAAGGCTCCCCAAAATCAAAAATTCGAACACGTTCCGAATGCTTACAAAGTCTGCGGGCACAATTAATCCACGAACCCCGCCAAAAATCCATCCCCATCCATTCGAAAGCGAATGCCGTCCGGAAGGGGCTTTGTTGCGCAAGCGGACCTGGACTGCCCGGTTGAAATCGACGACAAATGGGCGTCCGCCGAAAAGCCGGACATCAAATGGAAATTTCCAGGATGACTGATCAACGGAAATCCGAATTGCCATACTTCGGGTTGCTCAATCTGAACCCGACGTTTTCAGAGGCATAGGCGCTATGACCTTCAGGTTATTTGGGTTAGGCCCTGGTTCTCAATGAAATGGCCCAACCTTGTATTGTTTTTGACCCGACCGGCTCCCATCGAGGCACCCTTTGAAGGTTGTAGCGCGACATGTCAGCGAGTGGGACGGTCACGCCGACATGCCCTATTGTGTTCTGCGGCAAACGTCCGTATTATACGGATAAATGTACGGGCTACCCGCATTTGTGCCGTAATGTATATGGGGATTGACAATGAAGTCTAAAACAGAACGATTTGAGATGCGCCTTGATCAAGGAATGCTCGACCGGCTCGACCGATGGCGTAGAGGACAAGATGATGGCGTATCCAGGGCTGAGGCGGTTCGTCGTCTCATGGAGGTTGGTCTCCAGCAGTTCGGTGAAAACGGAGTGCTGATTAGTGATGGCGAGAAGCTTATTATGACCATGCTCTGCGATATCTATCGTGGGCTGAACATTAAGAACGGCGAAGTCGACCCTGATTTTATTCTGTCGGCGCTCATGGGTGGTCACTATTGGGGTTTGGCATGGGAATACCCTGGCATTCTTCATAGCCACCAGGATCGTGAACAGATCGTCTCTGAGGTCGCAAATATTCTGGATATGTGGTTATTCCTGGAAAGTGGTTACGGACGTCTCTCGGATGAGCAGAAGAAACAGGTTGCGGCGGAACTGGACCCATTCGGTAAAGATGTTCGCTTTCCTGGTTTCGATGGAAACTATGAATCTGACCATTACAGCATTGCGCGATTCCTCGTTGACAAGATGAACCGGTTCCCGTCGTTTAAAAACCGGGATTTGAATTCACATTCTGGACGGCTTACCGGATACAGGCAGATGCTCATGACGTTCGAGCCGATGCGGCGCATGCTGACTGGTGGTGATTTGAGCGCCCCTCAGATCGTCTCGATTTTGAAGGCCCGTGAACATTCATAACTTGGCCGCCCATCAATCCGCGATGAGAAGGTAGGGCTGTTTCCAGCGTATTCCTCCTTGTGTCCCTTGGTGTTCTGGTGTAAATAATTACTTATCACGTAACGAAAACGAGTAAGATTATTGGATATCGCCTTCCGGACCCTCAAGCTCAGAAAGACATTCAATGCGGCAGTTGCTCTCCAGAAGACCTATGGAGCGCGGATGGCGAAGGTGATCAAGAAGCGAATGGCGGTTTTGAAGGTGGCCCGTAATCTGGGGCTGGTGCCGACAACGCCACCGGATAGGCGACATCAGCTCAGCGGAGACCGAGACGAACAGTTCGCTGTCGATCTTGTTCACCCTCATAGACTTGTTTTCGAACCCAATCACGAATCGCTCCCGCGCAAGGGCGATGGAGGGATCGATACGGAACAGGTGACCGCGATCACCATTTTGGACGTGATCGACTATCACTGATGGAGGAGAGGACTATGGCCACAGCTACAAAAAAATATAATCCAGACTATGCGATTCCACCGGGGTGGGTTTTGGAGGAGCGTTTGGATGTCCAGGGAATTTCGCATGCGGAATTTGCGCGCAGGTGTGGGCGTTCTCCCAAGCTGATCAGCGAAATCATCGCGGGTAAGGCCTCGCTTGAACCGGAAACGGCACTCCAATTTGAGAAGGTGCTCGGCGTTGATGCCAGTATCTGGCTTGGAATCGAAACTGACTACCAGCTTCATAGGGCCCGGGAGACCGAGGCAGAATGTGCGGCTGCATCGGCGGAGTGGAGCAAGGCCTTCCCGGTTCGTGATCTGATGAATCGCGGATGTATTCAGCAGCCTGAATCGGATGTCGATGCCGTATCGAAGTTGCTTGCGTTCTTTGGAGTAGGATCGATCGATGCTTGGGTCGCGCGCTATAGTTTTGCGAATGTGGCCTATCGGCATTCCCCAAGCTTCGATAGCAGCGAGGTCGCTTTGGCTACGTGGCGGCGGCTTGGCGAACTTGAAGCTGAACGCCAAGATTGTGCAGATTATAATGAGAGCCGATTTAAGCAAGCCGCCCGAAAAATCCGGGGTTTAACGCGCGAACCGGTTGACGAAGCTCTTCAGCGGACTGTTGAGCTATGTAATAAGGCAGGCGTTACCCTCGCACTGGTGCCGCAGCTTCCCAAGACCGCGCTCAGTGGTGCTGCGTGGTGGGTCTCACCCCGAAAGGCCGTCATTCAGCTGAGTGCGCGGCACAAGTCGGATGATCATCTCTGGTTCAGCTTCTTCCACGAGGCTGGGCATATTCTGCTGCATAGCAAGAAGAGTATTTTTGTTGATGGGGGGGCCGACGGCGATGGCTGTGACTTTGAGGCTGAGGCTGAGGCTGAGGCTGAGGCTGATGAGTGGGCATCCAATACTCTTATCCCAAGTAAAGCATGGGCAACGTTCGTAGAAGGATCGCCACGTAGTGAGCGGGTTATACGTGCATTTGCCGATCAGCAGGGAATTGCACCTGGAATCGTTGTTGGCAGGCTTCAGCACGGTGGTCATTTGCCTTGGTCTCACCTCAATAAACTAAAGAGGCCCGTGCAAAACTATCCCAGAAACTGAGTTGCTGACACGTGGCCAGGAACCCACATTCCAGGATGTGGGGAATATACCCTCGATGGTGGCTTGTCATGTGTGAAAAGGCCGTTATCCGGGCATCTCGACATAACAACAAGCGTGCGGCGGGTTGGCCGCCGCGACGGCAGAAGGAACGGCGAAGGCGGAACTGCGGCAGGAGGCGGAAGAGCTGGTCCACGGTGAGCGCCAGGATGCCGAACATCAGGTTGCTCAATCTTTCCCTTTATTAAGATTACCCATCTATTGTGTGCCAAGGGAGCCCAACTCCAATCTTCGGGAGGCATTCGGGAGTTGTCGATGAGGAGAAACCGAGACCTTCCCGGAATCGCGGAAACGCTTCGGGGGTTTGCATGCGATGCCGGGGAGCTGTTGCTGGATATGCGGGGCGGGCCGCTTGACGTGCGGAAGAAGGCTCCGGCCGATCTGGTGACGGCCGCGGATGAAGAATCCCACCGCGTGCTTTCAGGCAAACTCGCCGCCGCTTTTCCGTCCATCCCCCTGGTCATGGAAGAGCAGGACAATGACGCGGTTCTGCCGGAAACGTACATCGCCGTAGACGAACTCGACGGAACGAACATTTTCGTCCACGGGTGTCCCGAATGGGGCCTCAGTCTGGCGTTCGTGGACCGTGGTGAACCGGTGGCGGGGGTTCTGCACCAGCCTGCCCTCGGATCGACGCTTACCGCTTGGCGGGGTGGCGGCACATGGCTGGACGGCCGTCGCGTCGTCCTGGACCAGGGGCAACGCCTTTCGGACGGGATCGCCCTTTTCGAACTCAATGCACACCTGCGAACGAACGAATTCGCCTGGATGGCGGAGATCGTCGCCGCCAGCCTGGCGAACCGCGCCCTTGCCACCGCCGTCGGGAGCGCCGTGGCGTTGCTGCGGGGACATGCAGCCCTATACGTCAACTGCCGGGGAGGGAAGGTCTGGGACTTCGCGGCCGCCGCCCTGGCCGTGACGGAAGCGGGGGGATGCGTCGTCCAGCCGGACGGAACCGGGATGAAATGGGACCGGCTCCATACCGGCGTCCTGATGGCGGAGAACCGGGAAATCATGGAGTTCGCGACGGCCCTGGAGGCGACACCGGATGATCTGCTCGACGAGCCGGCAGATCCCGATGAAAAAGCCGTAAGGGAGGCCTTCTTTCGGAAGTTCGGCAAGCTTGATCCCGATGACAAGAAACGCGTTGAAGACATGATCGAGGCATGGGACAAGAAACGGTGAATTCGCCGACCACACCCGAAGGGTGGGTGATCCGCCTGACCAAGTTCGTCAAACTGTTCCATGAGGCGCACTATGGACGAAAATCAATTAACATAAACCTTGAACGACCTGATCGATACCTGGGAAAACGAGGTGATCGAGTTCAAGGAAGCGACGAATGATTTCAGCACAGATAAAATCGGGCGCTATTTCTCGGCACTCGCCAACGAAGCCAATCTGCGGGGGCTTGAGCAAGCATGGCTTGTTTTCGGTGTGCGTAATGATGACCGACACGTTGTAGGCACCGATTACCGCCAGGAACCGGAGCGTTTGCAGAGCCTAAAACGGCAAATCGCCGACGATACGGACCCGGGAATTCACTTCAAGGAACTGCATGTTCTGCAACATGCGCAGGGCCGTGTTGTGATGATGCAAATTCCGGCGACCCCGCACGGCATCCCGATTGCCTGGAAGGGGCATTACTATGCCCGTGCCGGAGAAAGCCTGGTTGGGCTGGGGCTGGACAAGCAGGATGAAATTCGCCAGCAAACGGGGGCGACCGACTGGTCGGCGCAAACGGTGCCCGGTGCCACACTCGATGATCTGGACGAGGCCGCCGCGCAAATGGCGCGAGAGGCGTTCGCCCGCAAACACGCCAACCGCATTCCCGAAAAAGAAGTCATGGAATGGCCCTTGGCGACGTTTCTGGACCGGGCAAAGGTCACTCAGAACGGTCAGATCACGCGCACGGCTTTACTGTTGCTCGGCAAGCCGGAAGCCACTCATTTGCTAACCCCCCACCCGGCGCAGCTTACCTGGAAGCTGGAGGGAGAAGAGCGCGCCTATGAACATTTCGGCGCACCGTTTTTGCTCAACAGTACCGCGCTCTATGGTAAAATTCGCAACATTCAGGTCCGTATTCTGCCAGAAGATCAATTGCTGGCGATCGAAGTCGCTAAATATGATCAGCGTAGTGTTCTGGAGGCTCTGCATAACTGTATCGCTCACCAGGATTACGCCCGTAACGGCCGCGTTATCGTCACGGAGTTTCCCGACCGTCTGGTGTTTGAAAACGAAGGCGCTTTCTTTGAAGGCGCGCCCGACGACTACATTACGGGAGAAAAAACTCCGCGCCGCTATCGAAACCCGTTTCTTGCCCAGGTCATGGCCGAACTGAATATGATCGACACCATGGGTTACGGCATTCACTCAATCCATGTCAGCCAAGCCAAACGATATTTCCCCATGCCGGATTACGACCTGAAAGAGGCGGGGGCGGTAAAACTCACCATTCATGGCCGGGTGGTCGATCCGGCATACAGCCGCATGCTAATCCAGAAAACCGATTTGCCGCTTGATGAAATCCTGGCCCTCGACCGGGTGCAGAAACACCTGCCGTTGACCGATGACATGATCAAACGCTTGCGCCGTAACAAACTGATCGAAGGGCGTAAACCCAATTTCCATGTGTCAGCAACGGTTGCGGCGGCGACGGCCAGCAGGACCGCCTACATTCGTACACGGGCACAAGATGATGAATTTTACGCCAAGCTGATTACCGATTATTTGCAAAAATTCAACACGGCGTCACGCGAAGAGATCGATAATCTTTTGCTCGATAAATTAAGCGAGGCCCTGACACCGGTGCAGAAAAAAAGGAAGCTGGACAATCTTTTGACCAAACTAAAAAGGTCGGGAGTTATTGAAAATCAAGGGCCTAAGAAAGCTTCTCAGTGGGTTTTGGTGATAAAAAACGCAGAATAAAAAACGCCTTTTGCAGAATAAATGCAGAATAATTCTGTGGGACGGGCAGAAAAGCTTCTCCAGAGCAACCCTTCGGAAATTCCGAATGGTTCAATCCTGCTACAGCGCCAACGCAACGTTTGTGACCTTCAAGGGGTCGAAACAATGAAGCTGAGATTCAAGGTCCAGTCCTATCAAACCGAAGCCGTCGATTCCGTTGTGGACTGCTTTGCAGGACAAATACGCAACGATAGCATTCGATACCGCATTGACCCCGGCACAGCTGCGCCGTCATTACAGATAAAAGGTCTGGGACTTCGCGGCCGCCGTCCTGGCCGTGACGGAAGCGGGGGGATGCGTCGTCCAGCCGGACAGAAACGGAATGAAATGTCGATCTCCCTGCTTCTCTATCCCAACGGCGCGCCGGGCCGACAAACCGCTTAAATAAGACGGTGAGGGAACGCCATGCCCCCGAAAACCGTGTCCCGCCTGGGCCTCCGCCTGACCCCGCAAGGACACCTCGTTTCCGAAAAAGCCGAGGATTCTCCCGACCTGGAAGACAAGATCGCGGCGCGGCTTGTGGATGCCTTTGCCCAAGGTTCCGGACATGGCCTGATGTGGCTGGGGGCGGGAGAGGTGGGGCAGGCATTGCCACCTGTTTTCTGCTGGTGGCACGACTTCGCGGCACAATACGTGGGGGGGCTGTGCCTTCAGTCATCCGGCACGACCGTCACACTGCCCCCACCGGACGACGGGGACGGCGTTACCCTTCCACGCACTGAGTTTTCTTTTCCGCGGTTCGGGGTGTGCTGCATTGATTATCCGGGACCGGATTGATCTTCCATTTCTTAACGAACACCTTCTCTTTTGAGTCTATCACCCGAACCTTGATCTCACCCTTGTCCTTGGGGACAAACGAGAAGTGAACGCTGGGGTCGGTGCTCATTGAGATGTCCGTGTCGAGGGTGAACACCGTGTCGCCGTTATAGGTCACCTCCATCCGTTTCATGTAATAGGACGGGATAGAGAGAAGGGTGATGGGGTCCGCCTGGAAGCCGGAGTTGTTGGGGTGGCTGACCAGGATTTGGGCGACGGTCGTTTGCCCCGCCACAATTCGTTCGGGCAGTTTTAGCTTCATCCGTCCGATATTAGCCTTGGCGGCTTCCTGATCCTTGGCGACCGGCGCAGCGCAACCGCCCGAGGCCTTGACGTAGCGCTTCACCATGTAAACCTTGCCGTCGTTGGTCTCGGCTATGGCCCTAACGTAGGTGTAGTCGTTGACGCGCACGCGTGTGGTGATGGAGGCGTCGCCGTTCTTGCCGTTGAATTTGTACATTCCTCCCAGGGGAGAGGGGTTGTTGTCGATGATCAGGTACAGAGTCTTGATGAAGCGTTCCTTGGTCTGAGGAAACAGGGCCTTCATGGTCACCGGGACGACCGCCGCGTCAAGGGCGCGATAGGGCACCCCCAAATCGATGACTTCGGACCCGTCCTGGATGTTCTGATTCTCATAGAAAATGAAATCGCGAATGGCCGGCCAGCGCGACTCATCCCGCTCGTCCTGTTCGCCGGCCATCGCGCCGGCGCTGAAAATCGTCGCCAGTCCCAGGATCAGCGCCGTCATCGCCCCCAATCCGGATCTCGAATTAATCATTATCTGCCCCCTTTCCTGTCGCATGCGGTTTTTTATGGTGTTTCCGAACAATGCTTTAAAAGCCTGTTTCAGCATCCGCTTACTCCCATTCCAACTCAACGAAACTGGCAGTGACGTTGCGCTTGTTATAGTCGTCGAACAGAAGCCAATGGGGCCGCTCCTCCTCGCCCACCGTGGCTACCGCCGATTCCAAGGTGCCGTTCGCTTTAAGAACGGCACGGACATCGCGAACCAGAATTTCCAGGTAACGGCGCTGATCCGCCAGCGCTTCCGGCCAGTCGGCGCTTACGGGACCGTGGCCGGGCACCACCCGCTGTGCGCTGATAGTGCTCAGATGCTCCCCTACCCGCAACCAGCCCTTGATGCTGCCATCGACCACCGGAATCCTTTCACGAAACAACAAGTCGGACGCCCACAAGGTTTGTGTCTGGGTGTCAAAGACCGTGAGGTCGTGGTCGGTATGGGCGGTGGGGTGAGCGCGCAGCACCAGGGTCCGCCCTCCTAAATCCAGCTCCAGTCTGTCCGATACCGTGTCGGTGACCGCGGGAGGCTTCAATGCCTTGGCCTCAACGCCGAGGATGCCGGTAAAGGTGCTGATGTAGTAGGCGCTCCGGCGGGCTATCGCGGAGGGCAGCTTGGCGTGGCCGAAGATGCGCGGTTTGTCGGCAGCAAAGGCCGAAGCCCCGAAAACATGATAGGGATGAGCGTGGGTGAGGATCAGATAGCGGATTGGCTTGTCGGTAAAGCTGCGCACCGTCTCGCGCAATAACCCTCCCACCCGCGGACTCCCTCCGGGATCGATAACCGCCACCGCCTTCCCGCCGACGATGAAGCCGATGTTGGCGATGTCCCCCAGGTTGGCGTTTGAGGCGTCCTCGTGAACACCCCGATGGACAAAGACCCCTTGCGCCACTTCGTCCACCGGCAGTCCCGAGGCCATCACCCGAGGCGATACGGCAAGTTCCGCCACCAGGGTCAACGCAATTACGGCAGCCCAGGCCACCCGCGCCATGCCGGTCATTTTCTCTCTTCTCCGCGTTTCCCACTTAAGACTATTATCGGGGGCGGCGGAATATCTGTCCAGTCGGTTGGCGTATCGTTATTCCATGAGGACATTATGATCGAAACGCGTGGTCCTTTCCTTGTCGCTCTCCTTGTCGCGGAATTAATGTTCAGCCTGGGAAACACCGCCGGAGCCGGAGAGAAAATCGTGGAGCCGGCGGGCTACCGTTTGGGGAATTACCGGGCTCCGGTTCCAGATGCCGCCGCTGGGGCGGTTACCGTCACCACCCGGCAATTGGCGGCCATGGTGGAGACCGGAAAACCGGTTCTGATCGATGTTCTTCCGACACATCGCAAGCCCGAGGGAATGAGGCCCGGCGCCCCCTGGCTTCCCATTGCCCGCCACGACATCCCAGGCAGTGTGTGGTTGCCGGAAGTCGGCTCTGGAAAGCTTTCCGATTCCGTGGACCTGTACTTTCGGAAAAATTTGGCAAAGGCCACAGACGGGAATAGAGGGCGTGCGCTGGTTATATACTGCTTGCCCAAGTGCTGGATGTCCTGGAATGCCGCCAAACGCGCCGCTGCCTATGGTTACACGTCGGTATATTGGTATCCCGATGGCACCGATGGTTGGGAAGCGGAGGGGCTGCCTCTTGAACCCAATAGTCCAGTCCCGCTGGCTCTCCCGATCTCCAAATAATCTTAGACCCTATGTCCGAATAGGACTTAGACCCTATGTCCGAATAGGACATGGGGTCTTACGGCTTCAAAAATTCAGCATAAGCCTTGGAAATTCCATCAACCGCAGCATTGAATAGAAGGGCGCCGTTTTCGATCGTTGCCAGGGAGCTGTCGGATCCGATGCTGCCGTCGGGATAGCGGCTTCGCAGATCGGATGCGGAATGGAACGGTCCTCCCGGAGCAAGGAGCGTATCAACTTTCGCCGTCCTGATATGATCGGGATAAAGGTGATGGGTGATGGCAATCTCGCTCGGCGTAGCGTGGCTGCCCTCGCGATCGCCGAAGAGTTCCTCCCGGAGCTTTCGAACCGGTTCCGTCTCGTACCAATTGATCATCTCGCATCGGATGTCTGGATCCCCGTCTTTTTTCTGCCGCCGGACCTCGCCGTAAATCTCCGAGACCGCGGCCTTGAGCGTCGGTGTGTTGCCGCCGTGCCCATTGATGAATAGGAAACGGCGGAAACCGTGCGATGACAAGGACAACACGCAATCAACGATAACCGAGAGCAATGTCGATGGCCGCAAGGTTATGGTTCCCGGAAATGCCATGTGATGCTCCGCCATGCCAACGGCGAGGGGCGGCGCCACTACGGCCTCAAGGTTTTCTCCGGCGGCACGCGCGATGGCGTCGGCGCAAAGGGAGTCGGTGCCGATGAGGCCGTTGGGGCCATGCTGTTCGTTGGAGCCGATAGGCAGGATAATGCCTTGCGAGTGTTTCAGGTAGGCCTCGACGTCCGGCCATGTAAGGAACTGGAGTTGCATGGCGGACAGGATACATCACTCCGAACCGTGCTTAAAGCGTCTCCAATCGGGCCAGACGGATATCCAGTTGAGGATGAGATTGATAAACAGCGGCATACAAGGGATCCGCGGTGTGCGGCGTTGCGTTGCGCTGATGGAGTTTGAGCAGAGCCCGGCGAAGAGCCTCGCCATCGGCATGGCGGGCGGTGAAATGATCGGCCTCGAACTCGAAGCGGCGGATGAAAAATCCCATGAGGGGCTTTATGAAGACGGAAAATACGGGTGTCGCTGCCACCAGAACAGCCAAGGCCGTGGCAAAGTCCGGTTCTCCCCGGACGATGCCGTCAAGCAAACCGGCGCGGTCCACCGCCCATCCGAAGGCGGTGATCCAGATCAGGGAAACAGCGGCAACCAAGAAGTGATACTTGGTTACGTGATGGTGCTCGAGGTGGCCCAGTTCGTGGGCGGCCACCGCTACCGTCTCGCCGGGGGTCAGGAGATCCACCAAGGTGTCCAGTAAAACGATCCTTCTGGTTCTGCCAAAGCCGTTTGCGTTGGCGTTGCCGTGGGTGGAGCGGCGTGAGCCGTCCATGATCAACACCTGGCGCAAGCTGACTCCGCAACGCTCGGCCAAGGTCTCGAGTCCGCTTGCCAATTCACCCGGCGGAAGCGGCGTGAAACGGTTGAACATGGGGGCGATCAGGGCCGGATAGACCCAGGTTCCCAACAGGACGAACCCCGTCCAAAAAGCCCAGGCGGCAAACCAGGATCCGCCGGTCATCAGAACGGCGGCGGCAAGACCGGTGGTCAAACCGACAAGAAGGCCGGCCTTGGACAGGGTGTCGGCAAGGAACAATAAAGGGGTCGTCCGATTGAACCCGAACCGCCGTTCGATACCGAAACGGCCGTAGCCCCCGACAGTCCACTGAACCGTTTCCCACGACAGGGCTACGGCGACGATCATGCCGACATCATGGACAAGGGGGGGGAAGTCCCACCCCGCGCTCCATCGCGTAAAGGCGTCGAGACCGCCGCCGGCGGTCCATGCCAGGAACACGGCTCCACCCAGCGCCGCTCTCCATGCGACCAGCCACGTGCGGGCAATGGCGTAGTCTGGGGTCATATCCCCGTTTGAACGGTCTGAACCTTGTCCTTTTTGCCGGCGCAAGTGCATTGCCTGGCGCCGCACCAGCCACACCTGACCCAGCACCACCAGAAAAACAACCACGATCAAGCCGATTACGGTTTGGCTCATTCTTCCGTAACTCCGCATAAGTCTCTGGCCAAGGCCCGGACCCTCGCCGGGCCGCCCGTCATGACCAGTGAATAGACCTGAACCAGGGCTGATCCCCCGTCAAGACGTCGGCGCGCCTCCACCGCGTCATGAATGCCGCCGACCGAGATCAACGGAACAGGCGCCAACCAGGAGGCGACACGTTCCGCGGAACATGTTTCATCTGTTCCAGGCAAGGTCACCCCGACAATTCCATCGAGCCCGGCATCCCTCGCCATGGCCAGGGGCAGGGACGGAAAAGGGGGCTCGATCAAAACCTTTGCGGCAACGGGAACCCGCCGTCCATGGAGGGAGATCAAACGCTCCTGTTGGGATTTCACACGGGCAAACAGTTCGCCGAGCCATGTGGCATCGGCGATCATCCCGGCCTGGCGATGAAAGGGCGAGCTCAGGTTGACCGCCAGATAATCAGCCGATTCCCAGAAAACGTCCATCATATCAACGATTTCATCCACAGCCTGTGGTCCCATGCTGCCTGGACGGCAGCCGATATTGACGCCGAGCAACGGTCCATTCCCGTCTCGCCGGGCGACGGAATGCATGGGACTGTCCGGATTTAGCGTTCCCACCTCCAGAGAACCGACCCCGGCGGCGTCGAGAAGATGCGTTAATGCGCCGGTTTTATCGACGCCGGCGGCAAGACCGAGTGGATTTGGAAACCGCAACCCCATGACTTCGACCGGACGTTCCGGGATTGGACGGTTCCGCCCAAACAGTTTTGCCGTCCGGCAGAGAAGTTCAAGACGCAGGGTGGCAAATTTCCGGGCCAATTGAAGTGGGGACCGCACGAGCACGCCTCAGCCGCCGGCCGGTTCTTGGGCGAAGCCGTCCATAAAAGCGATCAAGGCCTCGACGGCTTCCTGGGGGATGGCGTTGTAGAGACTGGCGCGAATGCCGCCGATGGCCGAATGACCCTTGAGATTAAGCAGCCCCCTGGCCTCAGCGGCGGCAAGGAACGCGTCCTCAAGGGACGGGGAGGGCAGGTTGAAGCACACGTTCATCCATGAACGGTCCTCAACGGCAACCTGGCAGCGATAGAAACCGCTGCCGTCGATGGCGGCGTAAAGATCCTGGCTCTTGCGCCGGTTTCGATGTTCCATTTCCTTGAGCCCGCCCTGCTGTTTGATCCATTTTAAAACCAGACCGGCCACGTAGACGGGGAAGGTGGGGGGCGTGTTGACCTTGGAGTTGTTCTTCGCTTGCCGGGCGTAATCGAAAACCGCGGGCGTCTCGGGAAGAGCCCCATCCAACAAATCCTGGCGGGCGATCACCAGCGTCAATCCAGACGTCCCAACGTTTTTCTGGGCGCTAAGATAGATCAATCCGAACCGGGATACGTCCAGGGGCCGTGACAGGAAGTCGGAGGTCATGTCTGCCACCAACGGCACGTCCCCGATATCGGGCAGCCAATGAAACTGAAGCCCCTCGCCGGTTTCGTTGGTGGTGATATGGCAGTATGCGGCTTCGGGGTCCAGTCGCCACGTCTCCCTCGGAGGAATTCGGGTAAAGTCGCAATCTGCGCCGCTGGCGGCGATGGAGACGGTTCCGTAACGCCTGGCTTCGCCAATCGCCCGTTTGGACCAGTGGCCGGTTTCCACATAATCCGCCCTTGAACGGTGCTTGAACAAGTTCAGGGGAACCAGAGCGGAATGGCCATAGGCGCCTCCCTGCATGAACAGGACGCAATAGTTTTCCGGAATATCCAGGAGTTGACGCAGGTCGGCTTCGGTCTCTCCGAGGATGCACGCGAAGGCCTCGCCGGTAAAGGGCATCTCAAGAACCGATTGGCCTGTTTCCCGCCAGTCCAAAATCTCGCCTTGAATCGTCTTTAGAACCGGGCCGGGCAGGGCCGCGGGACCGGCGGCAAAATTAAAAGTCGCCATGAACGTCCCTTTCCTTCAAGAAAAGCACTCAAGCGATTTTAATACACTACTAGAGCGGATCGTGAGAAATCGAAGCCACTTCGTGGCGCCGAATTCTCACGTGAATAGAGTCGCTCTAGTGAAACAAGAAAGCGCCGTGAGCCCCGGCAACCATCAGGAATATGGTTGGAAACGACAGCATCGTGTTGGTGCGCGAAGAAAGAAAGGTAATGCGCGAACAGCGAATCCGCTCGTCGTCGGGCGCCGGGATGAAACCGAGAACCTTCTTTTGATGGGGCCACAGGACAAACCACAGATTGAGCACCATGAATACCCCTGCCCACACTCCCAAGCCCAGAACCGCCCACTCTTTCGATAAAAGCAGCGTATCGGCGAGGATACCGCGATTCCAGAGCATGAACAGTCCGGTGGCGACGGTTACCAGCGAAGCATAGCGGAAAATACCATGCTCCCGCTTCAGCGCAGAGGAGAAGACTTTGCCCTTTTCCTCCAGCGGCGCTGAAAGCTTGACCTTTTTGAAGACAGGATTGGTGACCACGTTGGCCCAGTTATGGCCTACCCAGACCACCACACCCATGATGTGCAGCCACCGCGCAAGAATATCTATCAGATCCAAATCCGTGATCTTATCTACACTCCGGCGGGTGGCTCAATCGCCGGTTGCCAACATCCGTGCTGCTAGGGAAAACAGAACCACCAGCACCATGCTTGTGGTCACCGTTCCGGAGAAGGAATCGTGGGGCAGCTTCACGGTCTCAACGCCTTCAAATCGGACCCGATAGAACCGCGGGACCGCATCACCAGAGGCAGTCCCGGTCCTATTCGGTTGCGTGCGTTTTCAACGGAGGATTCAATGATCTTGAAATGCTCGGACTTGCTGCATGCGGGATCGGTATTGGCCGCGTCTCCCGTCAGGACGAACGACTGGCATCGGCATCCGCCAAAGTCCTTTTCCTTTTCGTCGCAGCTTTGACAGGGTTCCTTCATCCATTCATTTCCCCGGAACTTCATGAAAGTGGGGGATTCATGCCATATCCACCCCAGATCGTGCTCGGTAACCTTGGGGAATTCCATGCCCTCGATCACCCGCGCCTCCTGGCAGGGCAGGACAGCGCCGTCAGGGGCGATGGTCATGTGGATGGCGCCCCATCCGTTCATACAGGCCTTTGGCCGGCCATCGAAATAATCGGGGACGACGAAGTAGATGGTCATGGCGTTGCCGAGGCGCTCCCGCGCCTTGATGACCTTCTCTTCGGCTTCTTCCAATTGCTCGCGGGACGGCAGCAGTTCGGCCCGGTTGAGAAGCGCCCAGTTGTAGTACTGAAGATTGACGAGTTCCAGGAACTCGATGCCGCTCTTTTCGCAAAGATCGATCATGTCGCCGGCCGTATCGATGTTGAAGCGCGACATGGGCACGTTCATGACAACCGGGAAGCCCAGTTCCTTAATGTGGCGGATCGCTTCCATCTTTTCTTCGAAGGAATCGACGCCGACCATGGCGTTGTTGATGACCGGGTCGCTGTGCTGGAGACTGATCTGAATCTGCTTGAGCCCAGCCTTTTTAAGGGCTTCGAGACGTTTACGGGTGAGTCCCACCCCCGAAGTGATCAGGTTGGTGTAGAAACCAAGCCCATCGGCTTCCGCCATGAGCTCCTCCAGGTCGGGGCGAAGAAGCGGCTCCCCACCGGAAAAGCCCAATTGCAAGCTGCCGATCCGTCTGGCCTCGCGCAACACATGCTTCCACTCATCCGTGGTCAGCTCCTCTTTGCTGAAATCACCATAATTCAGAGGGTTGTTGCACCACGGGCATTTCAGGGGGCAACGGTAGGTTAATTCGAGAACCAACCATAATGGCCTCCCGCTACCGTCAAGCCTTAATTCTGACCCATCCTTTGGCAATGGCGACCTCCATAAATTTGTAAATGTCTTCGTCGATGTCTTCGCTGTCGATGTCTTCGGTGCTGAAAATCTGTTTCAGCTCGATGAGAATCTCTTCGAGAGTCTTTTCGCCGCCGCAAAGATTGAGAATTTGTCCCGCAGAATCGTTAAGCTTGATGATGCCCTCGGGATAGAGCAGCAGGAACGCCTTCTCTTGCTCTTCCCATCGGAAGAGATACAGGGGGTTAATCACCGGCCGATCACTTAGCTTGATCGGGGCATTGTCAACATTAACGTTCATCGTTACATCTGGGGTTCTGTTAAATCATTTAAAGAAAAAAAAGGAAAGCGAGACGCTGAATCCAACGTCCCGCTTTATCCTTAACACACAGGGTTTAACGTACGTACGCGTAAGCGGTGACTTCAAAACCAAGACGCACGTCGCAATAATCTGGCGTTTCCCACTTCATGGCTTATCGCCTCCACATATAGGTAACGGGATCAATAAATTAGGACCGTCGCCAATGCTTAAACTTCCTGGTGAGACTAATAGCTCTGATTGCAATCTAGTCGATCAAACTAGACGATTTATCCTCCCAGACGAACTGTACGATGCCATAATTGGAGCTTGGGGGCAACGAGAAAATCTTCCTTAACGGCATAGGACTTTTTTCTATAGGTCTTTATTTCTATAACGAGGGGTCGGTGATTCTTGGTTCGATATAATCCTTGGTTTAAGGCTGCAAACCATTTAACTTACGGCTTTGCGGATATCTACATCAATTTCTTGGATATTCGCGTCTACTTTACGGATAGCCACATTTTACGGAATTATCATAGTGGCCGCATGTTCACACTTTCATATTCAACGTCTCACCTTTCGGGATCCTCTTGAAGCCTTTGCGCCTTTCGCCAACGATAAGATGGCGGCTTTTCTGGACAGCGCCGACAGTTCAAGCGGGCAGGGCCGGTTTTCCTATATAGCCGCCGACCCTTTCCGGGTGATTGAAGCGGGGGCGTGTGTCACCGTTGACGGAACAGCCGTTTCGGGTGACCCCTTCACCGTCCTTGAGCGAGAGCTTGAAAAATACCGGTTGGAGACCCATCCCGACCTGCCCCCATTCCAGGCTGGCGCCGTTGGCTTCCTTGGCTACGAATTGGGGCGGCATATCGAACGCCTGCCCGCCCCCAGCTCCGAGGGGCTCCGCGCTCCAGATATGGTGATAGGTTTCTATGACACCATCGCCGTTTTCGACCTCGTCCAGCGTCAGGCCTGGGTCATCTCCACATCCGTAGCCAGAGGAAACGCCGAAGCCCGCTCCAAAGTCATGGCTTTGCGGATCGAGAACGCACCGTCATTGGCGCCCATCGACTGGACGCTGAAAGGCTCCTGGAATTTGGAAGTCACCCAAAGCGAATACGAACAGAGGGTCTCCAAGATCATCGACTACATCTACGCTGGCGACGTCTTTCAGGTTAACCTCACCCAACGGTTTCTGGGAAAACTTGTGGACGGGCTCGAATCTATTCATCTCTATCGTCGTCTGCGTGCGCTTAGTCCCGCACCCTTCGCCGCATTTCTCGCCTGCGGTAAAAATTTTCACCTGCTATCCGCGTCTCCGGAACGTTTTCTACGCCTGTCGTTTGATGGTTTGGTAGACACTCGCCCCATAAAGGGGACGCGGCCACGGGGGCAAACACCAGACGATGACGCGGCGTTGGCGGCCTCCCTGCTCGCAAGCGAGAAAGACCGGGCTGAGAACCTGATGATCGTCGACCTGCTGCGCAACGACCTGTCCCGGGTCTGCCGGACCGGAAGCGTCCGAGCCACCGACCTGTTGACTCTCGAAACCTTTGCTTCCGTCCATCACTTGGTCTCTGGAATTCAGGGGCGGCTCATGCCGGATCTCGGCTGTATCGATCTGTTCCGCGCGTCCTTTCCAGGCGGATCGATCACCGGGGCGCCCAAGATACGGGCCATGGAGATCATCAACGAACTGGAACCCGCGCGGCGCGGCCCTTATTGCGGCGCCATTGTCTGGATGGGTTTCAATGGTGCATCCGAATCCAGCATTTCGATCCGCACCATCGTCATTGAGGATGATTGCGTGGTCGCCCAGGCCGGGGGAGCGGTGGTCTCGGATTCGGACCCCTCCGCCGAATACGCGGAAACGCTCGTCAAGGCCGCTCCCCTCCTGGAGAGCCTTACGGCCGATTGTGCTCCCGGAAGGCATACAAAAAGAACCGGATAACGGAAGGTTCTTCTCGTAATTAAGTGGTTTCGCCGCCGGCGGAGTTCCCGATCATCGCCAGGAATTCACGCCGCGTCGACGGGTTGTCGCGGAACGCCCCGAGCATGCGGCTGGTAACCATGACGACGCCGGGCTTATGGACGCCGCGCGTGGTCATGCACTGGTGGACTGCCTCGATGACCACAGCCACGCCCTCGGGCTGGAGGACGCCGCTGATGGCATTGGCGATCTGCGAGGTCATCTTCTCCTGGATCTGAAGGCGGCGTGCATAAGCGTCCACCAGACGCGCCAGCTTGCTGATGCCGACCACCCGCCGCGACGGCAGATAGGCGATGTGGGCCTTGCCGATGAAGGCCGCCATGTGGTGCTCGCAGTGGGATTCGAAGCGGATATCCTTGAGCAGGATCATCTCGTCATAGCCGTCGGTTTCCTCGAAGGTGCGCCTGAGAATGTCCTCGGGATCGGCTTCATAGCCCGAGAACATTTCCTCGTGGGCGCGCACCACCCGGGCCGGGGTGTCGCGCAGCCCCTCGCGATCGGCGTCGTCGCCGCACCAGCGGATCAGGGTGCGCACCGCGTCCTCGGCCTCGGCGCGGCTGGGCCTGCCGGCGACGGCACTGTCCTTGTCCTCGACGAAACCGGGCGGCTCCCTCATGGTCATGGTTTTTCACCTTAAATTGTTATGCTCAAGGAAGGCAGTCGACAATATGACCGTATTCCAGTATCGGAAAGTTATTCTTCCAGAAGGTAATGCCGTACAAGGTAACTGATACCCCTGCGCCACTGATCATCATCATCGCCATGAAGGCCGATATTTCGCATCACCAACGGCTTTCCGGTGCTAACATCGGTAACGAGCACGACAATATTGAGGATCAGGTAGCTTACCTTTCTGACAGTGCCGATCAGGGCAACGTCGGCGCCAAGATCGCGGGCGATGTCTCTTTCACATCCATTGCAGAAGTTAAGATCGCCGGCTTCCTCGATCTGTTTGGCGGCGGGGGCCAAATCGACGACGGTGAACTGCCCCGATTCTCCGAGCATGTTCCGCAACTGCTCGCTTGCCCGCTGGAGGCGGCCGCGAATTTCCCGCGTTTTCCCCTCATCGCTGGTGTCGACCAACTGTAGGTCAAAGACTGCGATTTTTATCGATTCCGCACTTGTCTGACTTGACAACGATAAAAACAAAAGCAGGATAACGGCAACAAATCGGAACAAATAGGCGCACTTTGAATCTTGGCTTATCATGATAATTCTTCTCTGACCTCTTGGTAATGTCCAGATGTTAAAGCATAGCAAATCATGGGCTGTCATTTCAGACAAGATTGAAAGGGTTCAAGGAATGACGAAAAACTGGCCGCTGGTTATGGCCGCTCTTATGTTGACGGCCTTGGTGTCGGCGACGGCAGTGCGGGCGCAATCCGATGTTGAGACCGTAAAGATGGGATACATCACCCAAAAAAGTGATGCCCATATCCCCCTATCTCTCCTCGAGCCCATTCTCGAAGATTCCGGCCTCCAAGGCGCACGGTTGGCGATCAAGGACAACAACACAACAGGGAAGTTTACCGGCCAGAATTTTCTGCTCGATGAGGTCATTGTTCCCGCAAACGGAGATGTCCTGGGCGCCTTCAAGAAAATGGCCGCCGATGGCGTGCGGCTTTTTCTCGTGGATCTTCCCATGGACAAACTGCTTGCCATCGCCGATCAGCCCGAAGCCGCCGGTGCATTGCTGTTCAACATCGGCGCCAATGACGATGAATTGCGCAACGGCCAGTGCCGCGCAAATATTCTTCATGTCAATGCGAGCCGCGCCATGCTGGCGGATGCCCTCGCCCAATATTTGTCCTGGAAGCAGTGGCGGGAAATCTTTCTGGTGGTTGGCAAGACACCTGCGGACAGGGCTTATGCCCGCTCTCTGAAGCGCGCAATAAAACGTTTCGGTCTTAAGATCGTCGCCGAGAAGGAGTGGACATTCGAGGCCACCTCCCGGCGCACCGATAGCGGCCATATTTCCGCCCAGCAGGAAATTCCCGCCTTCACACAGGGAGTCGATTTCGACGTCCTGATTGTCTCAGACGAGGGCGACGAGTTCGGGGAGTACTTGAGTTACCGAACCCACATTCCAAGACCGGTGGCGGGCACACACGGCCTGACCCCGATTGCTTGGCACCGGGTCAATGAACAATGGGGAGCCACCCAGGTGCAGCGCCGTTTCAATAAACTTTCCAAACGGTGGATGAACGCCAAGGATTATTCCGCCTGGATCGGCTTGCGCAGCATCGGAGATGCGGTCACCAGGGCGGCGTCGGGCGATGTGGCGAAAATTGCCGCCTACATCCGCAGTCCCGATTTCCAACTGGCGGCGTTCAAAGGGGTTCCGGTGTCCTACCGCGCCTGGAACGGCCAACTGCGCCAGCCCATTCTGGTCACGGCGCCTCGCATCCTGGTGACGGTTTCCCCACAGAAAAGGTTCCTTCACCAGTTCTCGACCCTTGACACCCTTGGCTATGATCGGCCTGAATCTACCTGCCGTATCGAGCGTTGATCTTGCTCTTAATCTTAATGATCTCGATTGTATTGGAAATGAAAATGATGAATTTAAAACAGCTTGCCCTTGCCACAGTATTCGCCGTCGGTTCCTCATTGCCGGTTATGGCGGCAACCGCTTTTGTTTCCAGTGAAAAAGACAACGTCATCAGCATCATCGACGTCACCGCAAGGAAGTTGGTAAAAAACGTCAAGGTCGGAATGCGGCCGCGCGGCGTGCTCCTCAGCAAGGACCAGAAAGTGCTCTACATCTGCACCAGCGATGAGGATCATATCGAAGTGCTCGACCTGGAGACTCTGAAGATCACACATACGTTGCCCTCGGGGCCGGACCCCGAATTGATGGCATTGGGCCCCAAAGGCCGGATTCTGTACGTGGCCAACGAGGACGACAACATGGTGACCGTCGTCGATACGGTCGACCGCCGGGTGCTCGATGAGATTCCGGTGGGCGTCGAGCCCGAAGGCATGGGGGTAAGCCCAGACGGCAAGTGGCTGGTCAACACATCCGAGACCACCAACATGGCTCATTTCATTAATACGGCGACCAGCAAGGTAGAGGGTAACGTGCTCGTCGACAGCCGCCCCCGTGTCGCCCAGTACACCCCCGACGGCAAGGAGGTCTGGGTGTCGGCCGAGATCGGCGGAACCATCAGCGTGATCGACGCCGCCACCTACAAAGTCAGCCACAAGATATCCTTCAAAATCCCAGGTATCCGGCGTGAGGCGATACAACCTGTCGGCATCCGTATCACCAAGGACGGCAAGTGGGTCTTCGCGGCTCTGGGACCGGCCGCTCGGATCGCCGTCATTAACGCCAAGACCTATGAGGTCGAAAAATATCTTTTGGTCGGCTTGCGGGTATGGAATCTGGCGTTGACTCCGGATGAAAAATTCATCGTAACGACCAACGGAGTCAGCAACGATATCTCGATCATTGACGTGGAGAAACGGAAAGTCATTAAGAGCATCAAGGTCGGTCGCATGCCATGGGGCGTGGTGATAAAGTAGTGGAACCGGAACCGAACAGCGCCCCGGACGCGCTTAGCGTCGATGGCGTAAGCTTCAGCTTCCCTGGCCGGCTTGCCCTCGACAACGTTTCAATCAGCGTTCCCTCGGCCCGCTTTTGTGTTCTTCTCGGGGTTAACGGCGCCGGCAAGACAACTTTCTTTTCTCTGGCGACACGGCTCTATAATTGCCGTTCCGGCGCCATCCGCATCTTCGATGACGATATCCGAAAACAGCCTTCACACGCCTTGTCCAGAATCGGAGTGGTCTTCCAGCAGCCGACCCTGGACCTGGACTTGAGCATCAACCAGAACCTCTATTATTTTGCCGCCCTGCAAGGCCTTGGGCCTCAAGACGCACGGCGGAGGGTGGCCGACGAACTGGACCGCAACGGCCTTGCCGGACGGGCGAAAGACAAGGTCCGTCACTTGAGCGGCGGCCAACGCCGCCGGGTGGAGTTGGCGCGGGCGTTGTTGCACCGCCCCAGTTTTCTCCTCCTCGACGAGCCGACCGTCGGTCTCGATGTGCATAGTCGCCAGAGCATCCTTGAGCACGTCCGCGATCTATGTCTGAAAGAAGGGGTCAGTGTGCTCTGGTCGACCCATTTGATCGACGAGGTCGACGAGAGCGATCTCCTATTCGTTCTTCATGCCGGCAGGGTCCTTTTTTCCGGCAGCGTTCCCGACGTCCTTGAGAAAACGGGAGCAACGACGGTTCAGGAAGCCTTCGTTGCCTTGACCGGCGGGGAGAGGAAACAGTGAACGCCAGCCATTACTATCGCGCCCTGGCCGGCATCATCATCCGTGAAGGACTGCGGTTTCTGCACCAACGTCAACGGTTCATGGGCGCCCTGGTTCGACCGCTGATTTGGCTTTTCATTTTTGCCGCCGGTTTTCGTTCGGTTCTTGGCGTTTCGATCATACCGCCTTACGAGACATACATTCTCTACGAAGTCTACATCGCGCCGGGGCTTGTCGCCATGATCCAGCTTTTCAACGGCATGCAAAGCTCCCTTTCCATGGTGTACGACCGAGAAATGGGCAGCATGCGGGTTCTGTTGGTCAGTCCCTTGCCGCGCTGGTATCTGCTGACCTGCCGCCTGATCGCCAGCACGTTCATTTCCATCCTTCAGGCCTATGTATTCCTCCTCGTGGCGTGGTTCTGGGAGGTTCAGTTGCCACCCATCGGATACATCACGGCGCTGCCGGCGATGTTCATCTCGGGCTTCATGCTGGGCGCCATAGGCTTGATGCTGTCGTCCATAATCCGTCAGCTTGAGAACTTCGCCGGGGTGATGAATTTTGTTATTTTTCCCATGTTCTTTGCTTCCTCCGCACTTTATCCCTTGTGGAAGATCCGTGATTCCAGCATTTCTCTTTTCAACATCAGCTCGTACAATCCGTTCACTCATGCCGTTGAGTTGATCCGTTTTTCCCTTTACGGTCAATTGAACCTGTATTCCCTTGTCTATGTATCGGCGGTCGCTATCTTGTTTCTGGGTATCGCTGTTTACGGTTATGACCCGGGGCGTGGTTTCATGGCCCGAAAACAGGATACGTGAGGGTAATTCCGGGTCGGCCTTTTGTTTATTGGATGATTATCATCATGATTCCACGCTCTGCTCTTTTTGCCCTGGTCACGGGGATATTCTTTTGTGGTTTCGCCACCGGAACCTCCACGGCCCAAATGAATCAGGATCCGGATTGGCCCTGCATTCAGGCTTTCGTGCCGACAGTTTCGGCGGCGGTGGTCTGGGACGGCCCATCGGTCGATGGCATGGAAGACAAGTGGCGTCGTGAACAGCCCCTGGCTACCCTTGTGAAGCGATTGACGGATAGCACGATGACGACCGAAAAAGCCGCGAACGAAATCGCGGCCTTCGCCAAGACATTAAAGAAAGAGGATAAAAATCAACAGCTGACCATGCTGTTCAACGGTGTGCTTGAGACCCTAAACGGCAAGCGCCGGACGATGGTCGAGGGAATCAGAAGGTTCACACGCCACCAACGTATCCGCGCCAAACAGATCGAAGAACGGATGCTTGAATTTGACCGGATGTCTCAGGATCCCGCTGTCGATGAGGACAAGTTCAAAGAGCTCAGCCACGCCATCAACACGCAAGCGCGCATCTTCGAGGATCGCGAGAAAATGATTCAGTATGTGTGCGAACGACCGGTAAAGGATGAGGAAAAACTCGGCGAGCTGTCCCACGCCATTTCCACACATCTTGATTAATACCAACTCGTTCAGTCTGTTATCAAACGCCCCCTCTCGTCGAGAAGAGGTATTGCGTACGACTTGAGAATTTCATTGATCTTCGGCTGCAGCCGTCGAAGGGTTCGATTAATCAGCCTTTTCCATTCGGGCTCCCTGAAGCGCACGGCCATGGAAACCCGGAAGTCCAACCGCACACCCTTCTTCTCGTTAAGCAGGGGAACAACGGTGAGCGGAACGTTTTGTTGTTTGACGAAGTATCCGGCGACCGGCCCCCAGACGAGGGCGATGTCGATCTTTCCCTCGGCCACATCGGAGATGGCTTGGTTCGATGGCGAAAAAAACCTAGTATCCACGGTCCTGTGATAGGACGTCATATTATCCATCAAATCATAAAATACCATCAGCGTCGCCGGCGGCGTTCCGGCAATGACTCCAATTCGAGTGTTCTTGATGGCCGGATCCGACAAGGTGGTCGCTTTCAGGCCCGAATTGCTCCGGTAAACCATGGTGTAGACGGAACGGTAGTACGGGTTGGTATTTTGAACGGTCTCGTTGACGGTGGCGATGCCCGCGACCAGATCGCAACGGCGCAGACGTAGAGTATTGCGGACAAACCCGATGGTCTGGGGCCACCAAGTGTAGCGAATGGGCCGCTCCAGTTCGTCGGCGATCAACTTTGTGATCTTGTTCTCGAAGCCCTCCTCCTTATTATTGGAGAAGGGAAGATTGTTTGGATCGGCGCAGACCCGCAGAAAGCGGGTGATTTGTGTTTCCCGGCTCGGCTGCGCAGCATGAACCGCGCCACCGCCGTCCAGCGGAAGAACAAGGCACGCCAGGGTGGCTCCTATGCCTAGTATTCCTATCCTACAAAGAAACCTCCCAAGCATGGAAGCTATCGCCTTATGCCATGATTTCGCCCGGCTTCGGCCATTAGTCATCCTTTTCCTTAGGAAGGTGAGGTGGGCGACCGCCGCCAATGACACCATCGGAGCGCGCTTTCACGTAGGCATAGATGTCTTCAAGGTATTCCATAACGTTTGGATCGTTATGAAAAGAGGGCATGACCAGCGGATTGGCGGAGTTTGCCGACAAGTCCAGGGCTTTTATGTCTCTCGCGCCGCCGATAACGCCGTTGATGCGGCCATTGACCACCACATCCCAGAACATGCTTTCATCGATCGCGCGCAAGGATTCAACCAGCGCCGGGGCGAAGGAACTGCCCATTGCGCCGGGACCGTGGCATGAATGACAGGAATTATGGTATCGCCGATAACCGTTGTAAGTCCCAAAATCGACCTTCCCATCAACGATGCGATAGGGTTTTTCCCCCTCTTCCTCGGCGGCCTTCGCGGGAACGAAGACAGATGTGGCAAGAACCAGCGCCATGCCAAGGGCTACGGCCATGAGGCCATGTTTCTTCAGAAACATTGAATCGGACTCCTTTTTTCTTGAAGCTAATAATCCGAAAATCGTGCCGGGCTCTAAACAGTCAAGCCCCACCGTTTCCAGTTTCTTGCAAAAAGAACCCCGGCATCACCGAAACAGGCAATGCCGGGGGCTAAATTTCACCGCTGGGCGAGAATTAATCGTCCAGGGTAAGCACGGTCAGGACACCACCTGCCCGCGTAAAGTTTGTCAGGCCCTTGTAGGCTCCGACCGCGCCGAGAGCGGCGGTATCGATCGCATCCGCGCCTTTAGGCGTCTCCCGCCCGGGATGAACGGCTTTATGCCAGCCAGCGGCCATATCTTCGGAGTCCATCATGCCGACACCCACGCCGACACCGGCCCAGCCGCCAACACCGGAGAGAATGCCGATGTATTGCTTGCCATTGTGCATCCAGGTGTTGGGGTTGCCAATGATTCCAGACGGAGTCTTGAAACGATAAAGTTCACGCCCAGTGGCGGCGTCAACGGCCTTCAAATACCCTTCAAGAGTTCCGTAGAAGACAACGTCACCGGCTGTCGCCAGATTGCCGCTCCACACCGAGAAAGGCTCGGGGTTGGTCCACGCGATCTTGCCGGTGCCGGCGTCCCAAGCGGTAAACCGCCCGAGATCCGTGCCGCCTGGGGCAGGATACATGTTCAAGGTCGCGCCGACATAAGCGCTACCGGCGGTGTAGGACACCTTGAACGGCTCGTAGTCCATGCACACATGGTTACCCGAGATGTAGAACAGGTTGGTGCGCGGAGAGTACGACGACGGTCCCTGATTCTTGGAACCAAGGGCAGCCGGGCAAATGTTCTTGCTGTTCACGTCCTCGCCATTCTGCTCGGTCGAGTATTTAGACACCACTTGCGGGCGGCCGGTCTTCATATCTACGTGGGTCAGCCAGTTGACGGCGGGGTCGAACTTTTCCGCCACCAGCAACTCACCCGTCACGCGGTCAAGCGTGTAACCAACGCCGCCACGGTCGAAGTGAACCAGGGCCTTGCGGGTCTTACCCTTGACAGGGATATCGGCAAGGATCATCTCGTTGATCCCGTCATAGTCCCATTCGTCGTGGGGGGTCATCTGGTAGACCCACTTGGCCATTCCAGTGTCGACATCACGAGCAAAGATGGTCATCGACCAGCGGTTGTCGCCCGGGCGTTGAACCGGGTTCCAGGTGCTGGGGTTGCCCGTTCCATAGTACATCAGGTTTTCTTTTGGATCATAGGCATACCACCCCCAAGTGGTGCCGCCGCCGATCTTCCATTGATCGCCCTTCCAGGTGTTGATGCCGGAATTCTTACCCACGGACTTGCCCATATGGGTGGTCTTGGCGCTCATCAGGGTGTCCTTGTCCGGTCCCATGGAATAACCGCGCCAGACCAGCTTGCCGGTGTCGATGTTGTAGGCAGTCATGTAACCACGGACGCCGAACTCGCCACCCGAAATACCGACAAACACCTTGTCCTTATACACGTGCGGGGCGTTGGTACCGGTCGCACCCGCCTTAGGATTGCCGTTGACCATCGACCACACCTTCTTGCCGGTCTTGGCGTTAATCGCCACCAGCGTGGTGTCGGCCTGGTAGAGGAATATCTTGCCCCCGGCATAGGCGAGACCGCGGTTGACGGTATCGCAGCACATAACCCCGGGGACCGTTGGATCCTGCCTGGGCCTGTACTCCCATAAGATTCTGCCCTCGTTTTTGAGGTCAAGAGCGAACACCTTGTTTGGGAATGCGGTATGTATGTACAAGGTATCGCCGATAACCAGGGGCCCCCCCTCATGACCGCGTAACACGCCGGTCGAGAAGCTCCAAGCCACTCTCAGCTTTTTGACATTCTTATTGTTGATCTGAGTCAACGGGCTGTAACGCGTTGCCGAGAAATTAAGATTGGGCTGTGCCCACTCGTCAGGATTAGCTTGGCGGGCGGCCAATTCATCATTAGCCGAAGCCACGCCAGGCAACGTAAACACTATTGCGCCGGCTAACATTGTTTTCCAAAACAGCTTCATCAGTTCGCCTCCCTTATTAAGGTGAAAAACGAAAAGCCAAACACGCTTTTTCTTATTGAAGCACCCCTCAATAAGGACAAGCACATGGCTTTATGAAACCATCTTCTCGTTTTCAGCATCCAACCACGATTTGCCGATTGGACCGGTTGACGGACAGTCCCAGCTACGGGGCAACCATTAAATTAATCGGCGCCACATGTACAGAAACTCACATGTACATTGAAAGTGCTGGCTTAAAAAATTTAATGCTCTTCTCTCCCTGCTTAAAGAACCCCTACACGGACTCGATACTATATTTTATTTGATCTCCATGGCAACCCATTTTTTACCCGAACGCCTTTTGAAGGATGAGCGCGCGTTCGCGCCCCCTCGGCCTCAGAAACATTTGAGGGTCGATTCCGCTTGCGCATTGTTCAATTCCTCGACCAGGCTTTTAGCCCACGAATTTCCACGGTAGAGGCCCCCACGTTCCCCAGGAATCTGTTGCAACCGTATGGTCGTCTCCATCTGAATGTATTTTTCGTAGGGAATAACGGATGCGATATAATCAATGCTGCAAGAACATTTCCTGAGCATTTCCGGTGTCTGGCCATTTGCAACCATGCAGCCATAAACGAATTCCGCGCGCGCTTCCGTCGGAAAGTCGTTTTCCTTATCATCGGCGATGGCGTCGCCGGGCGCGGCGGCCGCGGTTCCGTAGACAAGAAGCAGGGCGAATGCCAATCGCAGGGGTGATTTCATGGTTCAAAGTTCCTTTATTATCGGGGCTTCAATCAAGGTTTGGTTTCGACGCCGGTGAAGGTCACCGATTCTTCGAGCAGGGGCGCATTTGCGGATTCGCCGGGCGTCACCGCGGCTATGCGGAATACGGCTCCGCTGATTTCATCGGACAGAACAAAGATGTATTTTTTCTCAACGAACCGCTTGAAACGGTTCGCCACCAGGGTATTGGCGTAGGGCCTTAGCGTAATCTCGGTGGCCTGGATATTCCGTCCGCCGAAATCCACGCTGATTTGTTTAATCAGATAATCACCGGCAAAGGCGTTGCGAATGCGGTTGCGGAAAAAAACCGATGCCCCGCCGGTGAGCCGTTTCATCTCGCGGACATCGCGTTCCAGGAACGCCATGATCAAGGGGTTGCCACGGAAACCGAACACCTGGCCAAAACTCTCTTTGCTGTCGCCGGTCAGGAAATTGATGTCCAGGTTCTTGTCGCCATCAGGCAAGGCCTCGCGGACGATGATGTCCACGGTATCCTTTAAACTTTTTTCCAAGCTCCCCGATTTCGAGAAATCGTAATGAAGCACCGTACCGGCGACAAGACCCTTTAGGTGGTCGCTTTCGAAAACTCGTATCTGCGCCTCGGTAAGTTCAATTTCAACAGTATCGGCGGCGCAAGGAAGCTGCATAACCAGCAAAGCGAAGAGCGAACTTACAAGCAGTGACAGTTTCAATCGTCATTCCTCCATAAAAGAATTTGACTGGATGGGAGTGCGGATGAGGAGCCGCCCTTGTAAGGGGGAGATATTAGCTTGAGGTCCGTGATGGGTGAAGTCCTAAACTTTCTGAAAATTTGGAAAGGAGTGCATCCTTCGATGTGAATACTCAGCCACCGGCCCTGACGGAGAAGCCCCCCATGGAGAAAAGGTTCCCGGCATCGACGCGCGCACACCAATCCCTTTCTGATTTGATCGGGGGGCTGATTTGATCAGGGGGCGGCCTGGGGGGATTCTCACGTCAAGTGCAACGCCTGATATTTTCAAGAAAGGTGTCGCGTTGGTCATAGCATTAACATACTCAATGGTTACGAGAGGAAATGAATTACCCTGAACGTCTGGTCGGTTTTGGCGATGCGGTGAATTCAGGCGCGACCCGGTATTGTTCTCCCCTTACCGGGAAGCATGGCAAGGGTCGTTTTCGGCGGGACCCATTAATCTTGCATTCAAGCTATCTAGATTCCTTGGCGTTTTGTAAGGTAAGACGGTGGCGATGAGGAAGGAAACTCTTTAGATGCATAAAAAGCTGTTTCCGGGAGCGGCCAAGGTCGTGGCGGCATTGGCGCTGATTGCTCTGGGTTCCAGCGGCGCCGAAGCGAACGCCGAAAAAATACGCATCGCGGTATTAAAGTTCGGAACGGTCAATTGGGAATTGAACGTTATCAAACACCACGGCCTGGACAAGGCCGAAGGGTTCGATCTCGACATCCTTCAGTTTGCCGGTAAACAGGCGACGGCGGTGGCCCTGCAAGCGGGAAACGCCGACGCCATGGTATCCGACTGGATCTGGGTCTCGCGGCAACGTAACAGCGGCAGGGACTTCACGTTCATTCCCTATTCGCGGGCAGTTGGCGCCCTGGTGGTTCCCGCCGATTCACGGATAAAGTCCCTGTCCGACCTCAAAGGCGCAAACTTGGGTATCGCGGGAGGCCCTGTCGATAAGAGCTGGCTGATCATTAGTGCGGTAGCCACCAAGCATTACGGCCTGGATCTCGACAAGACCGTGGAAAAGGTATTCGGGGCGCCACCACTTCTCGCCAAGCAGATCGAGGGCGGCAAGATCGACGCGGTGATCAATTTTTGGCATTACGTTGCCCGCCTTGAGGCCATGGGTATGCATCGGTTGATCGACATCGGGGAAGCCCTGGAGAAGCTTGGCGTTTCCAGCAACGTGCCCATGCTCGGCTACGTGTTCAGCGGCACCTGGGCAAAGTCCAATCCAAAGACCCTCCAAGCCTTCTCCCGCGCCTCGCGCAAGGCAAAGGAAATCATGCGCGATTCAGATGACGAGTGGGAACGTCTGCGTCCATTGACCAAGGCCAAGGATGACGCCACCCTGGTCGCCCTGCGTGACGGATTTCGCGCCGGCATTCCTCGGAAGTGGGGTGATGGCGAACGGGCCGATGCATCACGCTTATTCCATATCCTCGCCAAACTGGGCGGCTCCAAGCTGGTCGGAAAGGGAACCCAATTGGCACCGGGTACATTCTGGCCCATGATCTCCTACTGATAGTTCATCCAGTATGCGCTCTTCGCTCGGAATCCAGATCGGTTCGTTTCTTGCTCTGCTCGCCCTTTGGCATTTGGCGGCGGTGTTGGCTAAAAGCAGCCTTCTCCCCAACCCCGTGATGGTCATTGAGGTCATAGGAGAGGCCATCGCCAGCGGCGAACTTCCTTACCATCTGGCGATCACCCTGATGCGTGTTTTGGCCAGCTTCATCCTGGCCATGGTGATCGGTACCGCTATCGGCATCGCCATGGGATGGTCGCGGTCGTTCAACCGTCTGTTCGACCCCTGGCTGGTTTTCTTTCTCAACATTCCGGCTCTGGTCCTGATTATTTTGATCTATGTCTGGTTCGGTCTGATTGAAATAGCGGCGGTTTCCGCGGTCGCCCTCAACAAAATCCCCAACGTGGCGGTCACCTTGCGAGAAGGAACCCGGGCGCTTGACAAGGATTACCAGGAGATGGCCCGGAGCTTCCGACTTGGATTTGCCAAGACCATGGTTCATGTGATCTTGCCCCAGCTTTATCCTTATCTGGCGGCGACGGCCCGGTCGGGTTTGGCCCTGATATGGAAAATAGTCCTGGTCGTCGAACTTTTGGGGCGTGGAAACGGTATGGGATTCCAGCTCCACCTTTTCTTCCAGTTGTTCGATATCACCAACATCCTCGCCTACTCACTTTCCTTTATTATCGTCATGCAGGCCATAGAGCTTGTCTTGTTTCAGCCGGCTGAACGGCGCATCAGCAGGTGGCGTCGATAAGGCCATGGAAATCAAAATCCACGCCAAAAGCTTTTCCACCGGCGGCTTGTCTTCGGAACAGCCGGTTCTTGAAAATATCGACCTTCAGCTTCGTCCTGGAGAGTTTGTTGTCCTGTTCGGACCTTCGGGTTGCGGCAAGACGACCTTGCTAAACATCATTGCCGGGCTGGACGCTTTTTATGAGGGTGATGTTCGCCTCCCCTCCGCCGAGGGCCGAGTCGATCCCGTTACCGGGTACGTTTTTCAAACCCCCCGCCTATTACCGTGGAGAACGGTCAGAGAGAACATCCAACTTGTGCTCGATGGCGATGAGAACGATTTGGAAATGGCCGATGCTTTGATCGAAGATATGCGGCTTGCCGAGTTCGCCAACAGCTATCCGAACCGGTTGTCGGTAGGCATGAGACGCCGTGTCGCCTTGGCGCGGGCCTTCATCGTCGCTCCCGATCTTTTGCTCATGGACGAGCCCTTCATATCCCTTGACGATCCAACGGCGCGGCGGTTGCGGATGCTTTTGCTGGATGTGTGGAAGCGCCGCCGAACAACAGTCCTTTTTGTCACCCATGATCTGCGCGAGGCTGTGATGTTGGCGGACCGTATCGTTTTTCTTTCTACGCGGCCGGCAACCGTCATTGCCGATATTGCCGTTGATATTCCGCGCGACGAGCGCCACGACGACAGTCGCATCGAGGATTTTCGTTCCATGCTGATAATGAAAAACGGGTTTCTTTTCGCCGATCCTTGATGAAGCCAACTTATAGATGAAAAAAGGAGAACCCAGCCTTGAATACAACGAATATCCTCGCCGAGGGTCTGGTTCCGATTGTTGATGAAGGCCCGTCCGAGAAGCTGTACCGCATCCTGGTCCGTGACTTTATGGTCATGTGCAATATCGGCATTTATCCCCGCGAGCACCTTGCCCCACAAAGAGTGCTTCTCAATGTGGATATGGCCGTCAAGGAATCTCTGACTTCTGTAAACGACGATATCGCCAACGTATTGTCCTACGAGGGGATTATAGACGGCATTAAGGAACTGATCCGCGAGAGGCACTATAATCTTGTAGAGAATTTCGCTGACAGAATTGCCACATTGGCGTTGGGTGACAATCGTGTGGTGAAGGTGATGGTTAGGGTGGAAAAAATGGATATTTATCCCGATATCAAAAGTGTCGGCATTGAGATTGAACGGACCCGCGAAGACAGACCTCTGCCCGAAACCGATCCCGCATGAGGATAATTAAAGTCGGTGGCAGCTTAGCCAATTCACCGCTGCTGGCGGATTGGCTGGCGGCGATTGCCGATGGTGTGGATATCCCCACCGTGGTCGTCCCCGGAGGAGGGCCTTTTGCCGACGCTGTCCGCAAGGCTCAGGGGTCTTGGGGGTTGGATGACGGAACGGCTCATCGGATGGCCCTGTTGGCCATGGAACAATACGGACTGATGTTGTCCGCTATCGAACCACGGTTATGTATCGCCGCCACTCTCCGGTCGATCTCCAAAGGACAGGAAATGAAAAAAGTCCCGGTGTGGTCTCCGTCGACGATGACCCTGGGACAACCGGAAATTCCAATGAATTGGGACGTAACCTCGGACAGTCTGGCCGCATGGTTGGCCGTCCGTCTGGGCGCGGATACGCTGGTTCTTGTGAAATCGACGCCCCCGCCGGTTCCGCACACCGTATCCGAACTTTGCCGCCAAGGGTTCCTGGATGTGGCCTTTCCTTCTTTCTGTCCGCCTGATCTTGCGGTCTGGTGTGCCGATTCCGATCACCCGGAATCGTTGTCCAATCTCCAAGGGCCGGGTATCCGAATCGATACCATGTCTTTCGATTGAGAAGGTAATGCTGGGGCTGTTAAAATATGTTATACCAAGGTGCGGTGATAGCTTCGTTCTTGGCCAACCAACATGAAGAACGATAAAATTTCACATATCGCATGGGCGCTTACGGGGGCAGGTCACTTTGTCCCTGAATGCCTGGGTGCCATGAGACCGCTAGACGGTTGCGACGTGTTCCTGAGCAAGGCCGCCGCCGAGGTTCTGCCCATGTATGGCCTTGGTTCAGGCGACTTTCCCGAGGGCGCCAGGATTTATCATGACAAGGCCGCCAGTTCACCCATCGTTGCGCGGTTTTATTCCGGCGACTATCACACTTTGGTGGTGGCGCCCGCCACGTCCAACAGTGTTGCAAAGTTCGTGTCCGGCATCTCCGACACCCTGGTCACCAATCTGTTCGCCCAAGCCGGAAAGTGCCGGATTCCGACAATTGTTTTAGGTTGTGATACGGCCCCCGATATGGAAACTCTCGCGCCCGGAGGCGTGGTCAAGGTCTATCCTCGACAGATCGATCTCGATAACGTGGACCGCTTGCGAAGTTTCGATCTTGTGGAAGTCGTGGAGACCGTCGAGGAACTGGACGCCGCAATTGGAAGGCGGCTGGCATGCCTGAACACATCCTCTTCCTAACCGGCAAGCTGGCTGAAAGCCGACTTCACCAAGTGCTCGATGAATTGAATCCGACTGATTTTTCCTATTCGGTCCAGCAGATCGGAATTAAGGTCGCCGGCCTGATGACTTCTGATTTGATCCGTCATCGGCTGAAAAGCGTTGGCGAGGCGCAGCGAATCATCGTGCCGGGCCGATGCCGGGGAGACCTTGACGCCCTCACCTACACCTTCAAGGTCCCTTTCGAGCGCGGTCCTGATGAACTCAGAGATCTGCCGGAATTTTTCGGCCGGGAAGCGGCTCCACTCAGTATTGATCGTCACGAAACCCGGATTTTTGCCGAAATCACCAATGCTCCCCACATGGATGTGGACGCTATCATCGCCGCCGCCGCTTATCTCAGCGGCAACGGGGCCGATGTCATCGACCTTGGATGTCTGCCCGCCACACCGTTTCCGCATCTTGAAGACGCAGTTTCGGCGCTGATCAACGCCGGTCATACGGTGAGCGTGGATTCCGCCGACCCGGAGGAACTGGTCCGCGGAGGAAACGCCGGTGCCGCGTTCCTTCTCAGTCTGACGGAGGATACGCTTTGGGTGGCCGACCGGATCGAGTCCGTTCCCGTTGTCATACCGGCCCGTCACGGGGATATGGACTCCCTGTGCCGGGCGGTCGAGGCCCTGCGCGCAAAAGGAAAGGCCTGCCTCGCCGACCCTATCCTCGATCCCATCAATTGCGGATTTACCGACTCCCTGAGACGCTATCATGATCTGCGCAAGCGCCTTCCCGATGCAGAGATACTCATGGGTATCGGCAATCTAACCGAGTTGACCGACGCGGACAGCGGCGGCGTTACCGCCATGCTTATGGGTATCGCCGGTGAGTTGCGCATCGGAAATGTTTTGGTGGCTCAGGTCAGCCCCCATTGCCGGCGCGCCGTCAGGGAGGCCGATCAGGCCCGGCGTCTGATGTTCGCGGCGCGGCAATCCGGCGGCGCCCCAAACCGCATAGACGACAGCTTGATGTCCCTTCATGACCGCAAACCCTTTCCTTATTCATCGGAGGAGATTGCCGAGACCGCGGCGATGATCTCCGACCCCAGCATCCGCGTCGAGATCAGCGAAGACGGTATTCACGCCTACAACCGGGACGGCCACCACGTCGCCGGCGATCCCTTTGAGCTTTTTTCTCGGCTTGACCTGGAATGCGATGCGTCTCATGCCTTTTACATCGGCGTAGAGTCCGCCCGCGCTCAAATTGCCTGGCAATTGGGAAAACGCTATATACAGGACACGGAATTGGATTGGGGATGCGCGGTCGCTGGGGATCGACCCCCATCTTTATCAAGCAAACAAAACCGCGAGGATGAGGACCGGTGATACGTGAGGCGATAATCATCACCACCGACGGGGAGAATGGTGCCCCCCACCTCGCTCCCATGGGGATCGCCGTCGATGGAGAACGCTTGATGATCGCGGTGTATCGCCCGGCGCGCACCCTGGACAATCTGATCAAGGCGTCCTGTGCAGTCATTAATTACACCGACGATGTGCGGGTTTTTGCCGGTTGTCTGACCGGACGCCATGACTGGCCGATAAAGCCGGCGGCGGTTGTACAGGGGGCCGTCTTGTCCGGCGCCCTCGCCCACGCCGAGGTGGAAGTCGAGGAATTCCATGACGATTCACTTCGCCCACGATTTATCTGCCGCATCGTGCATGAGGAGACCCATGCACCGTTTCGAGGATTTAACCGGGCAAAAGCGGCGGTTGTGGAGGCGGCTATTCTGGCCAGCCGTGTTCACATGATGCCCGCCGAACAAATTGGCCGTGAAATCGCTCAACTGCTGCCGGCCGTCGACAAGACGGCCGGACCCGAGGAAAGGGAAGCCTGGGACTGGCTGATGGAGCACATAAACGCCCATCACCTCCAATCACGGCGGGAGGTTTCCCCTTGAGTGGACTGTTGGCCAGCGTCACCGGGCCAAGCGAAGCCGAGACCGCCCTTGCCGGAGGGTGCGACATTATCGACATGAAGAACCCCGAGGCCGGGGCTCTCGGCGCCTTGCCTGTTCAAACCATCGAGAAAACCGTCCGCTTAGTTGCCGGGCGCAAGCCTGTCAGCGCCACCATCGGCGATTTGCCCCTGTCGCCGCAGCCAGTTTGCGATGCAGTAGTTCGAACAGCGGAGACCGGCGTGGATTATATCAAAATTGGCTTTTTCCAAGGTGATAAGGGAGCGACGCTTGATGCCCTGCAGCCATTGACGCGTCGCATTCGTATGGTGGCCGTTTTGTTCGCCGACCAAGACCCGGATTTCTCCATCATCCGCCAGGCCGCCTGCGTAGGTTTCGCCGGCGTGATGCTGGATACCGCCGACAAGACGGGTGGCTCGCTACGCCGCCATCTGGGACCGGAAAGCCTACGCGCTTTCATTGAAGACGCCCGTTCCCATGACCTGCTCACCGGGCTGGCGGGCTCCCTGTCTTTGTCGGATGTGGATCCTTTGCTGATGTTGAATCCTGATTATCTTGGGTTTCGCGGAGCTTTATGTGAGGCTCACAAACGAACGGCAGGGTTGGATCCCGACCGGATCGCCACTCTGCGCCTTGCCTTTGAGGATCACCTTTCGTTACGGGCGAGCCAGGCCACCGCCAACGCCGGGGCGCATGCCGCAACCCGGTCTTCTTCCAAATCAGCGGCGGCATGGACAAGGGATGGGAAGGCCACATAAGGCCGTCCGAGACGCCGCGCCAATTCGGGAAGCAGGAAATACCCAACTCCGGCGCCGATGAGCGGAACGCCTTCGTCGAGCCCCCCCTGAGAAAGAACAAACTCACAAGCTGAGTGGATTTTCCGCATTTGGTTTTCGGCAAAGCGGCGCGCAAGCCGACGCCAGGGAGCCAAGTCGGAATCCTCCACATCGCGTCCCACCATGCGGGCGAGGCGGCGGGCGCTGTCAAGTTGTGTCTTGCCTTTGCCGTCGGCGGCGGGATGCAGATCCGCCTCCTCGGGCAGAACACCGATCAGGCGATAGACGTCAGCGCTTGTGGCGAATATCTCCGCCATAAGGGCTATGCGTTCGTCGGCCAGCGCCAGGACCGGGGTTCTCGTCAGGCCCGTATAAACCAGTTCCTCGGCCTCCATGCGCTGGTGGTCGTTATACCCCCTTGCGCACACTTCGCCCCCGGCGAAAGCAACTATATCGGTGGTGGTGGATCCCATATCAACATACAACCCGCCCTTGAACATGCGCGCCGCCATGGTGGCCGAGGCCAGCCAGTTTGACGAAGCAACGTTCTCGGCATTTTCTAAGGCGCCGGAAAGAGCGACAAACCCCGCCCGCCCCCCATAAACAAGGACGCGACCTGTCGGAAGAACCTTGGTAATGGTGTCGGCAATTTGGCGCACTCCTTCGGTGCGGTCATCAAACAGATCGCTTAGTTCTCCGGTCATGGTTACCGCGTGGCGGTCCGTTTTATGGAGGCCGCCAAGGGCTTTGGTCATGGCGCTCTCAAGCTTATCCAGGCCTTTCCACAAGGGACAAGGCTCCTGAACGGCGGCCGTTAGCTTTCCCGTGCCGTCGAGTGCCGCCGCCTTTAAGTGGGCGCCCCCCAAGTCCCAGCCAATGATGGTGTCATTTTCCATGCGTTTTCTAGACCTTGATTTCCACCGGCTGCGAATCCGGCGGGAAGGTTTTGAAGCGCGGCGCGCCCTCCAATAAATCCAAAACCAGACCGGCAATGTTGTTTCCGATGGCGGCGCTGAGCGCAATGTAAGATGTGGTTAGCCGGGGATTGACTTCAACAACCAGGGGACCGTTCTCGGTAAAAATCAGATCCACGCCCACATAACCCCACAAACCCGGCAGGGCTTGGGCAATGGCATCGGCAATAGGCTGTGCGGTGTTTCGGTATGACTCCAGTCCCGCAATGTTTCCTCCACGATAGTGTAACGTATTATTTTCTTCCATGAGTGTCTGGGTATTGACACTCACCAGCCAAGCCCGTCCGTCGGCACACAGAACAGACAGGCTTGCCGGTTGTCCCGCCGTAAAAGGCTGGACGATATGGCTCTCTTCCCACCGCTCCTCCGACAGACAGTCCAACATGCCATCCCGATCGGCAAATAGCCTGATATCGTCGCTTCCCACACCGTCATCGGGCTTGACGACCCACCCGTTGGCCGCGGCTTCTGGAATTTCGTCAATATGAAAAGTAGGGATGGTTGGAACCCCTATTTTTTTCAGCAGACGTGACGTCTGCAACTTGCTGGCCGTGGTGGCGACGGTCTCGGGCCGGCAGCCGAGAAGGATTCGTCCGGCGTCGAGCACCTCGCGGTTAAGGCGTTCAAGCTCGCCCCCCGATTCCGGAGCGATGATCCAGGACGCGTCCGTATCCATCATCCCCTGCCGCCAGCAGGTCCGGACATCGTCCGCCCCGGTGGGAAAAATCCATTCGGCGGCGTCGGTGGAGGGATCAAGGGACGGATCGCGCGCCGCTAACACTTGCACACCGGATAGGGCGGTGAGATCATTGATCAGCGCCGAAACCATCATCTCGGCCTCGCGCAAAAGTGACGGGGGTTTGTCTAAGTTTATGAAGCCGCCCGCTGTCACAAATTCACAAACGAAAATACGCAAGGTTCTACCCTTATGAAGTTGATACCCGTTGTCGATCTGCTCGGTGGCCAGGTTGTCCACGCCCGTGGAGGCAACCGTCACCTTTACCAACCCGTGCGCTCCGGCTTGTGCGAGAGTAGCACCCCAAAAGATGTGGTTCGAGCGTTGCTTGACCTGCATCCATTCCGGAATCTTTACGTCGCCGATCTGGACGCCATACAAGATAACGGTAACAACCATACGATCATCGCAAGTCTCGCCACCGACTTCCCCGAACTGACCCTATGGGTTGATCAGGGTCTCGTTGCCGGACCGGCTTGCCTTGAATGGCTGGCGGCCTTCCCCGGTTATCTCGTATTAGGCAGCGAAAGCCAGACGGGCGCCACGATCCATAAAGAGACCTTCGGCAGGGCTGGATGGGAGCGCGTGGTGCTATCTCTTGACTTCCGCGCCGACCATTTCCTGGGACCGCGTCAACTCCTGGAATCCCATGAAAGCTGGCCACAACAGGTTATCGTCATGTCCCTTGCGCGCGTCGGCGGCAAAGATGGGCCGGATTATGTGAGACTGGCGCAAATCATAAACACCACCCCCAACCGACAGGTTTTCGCGGCAGGTGGCGTCCGCACCACGGCCGACATTCAGAAATTGCGCGCCGACGGTGCGGCAGGGGTCTTGCTGGCCAGTTCTCTTCACGACGGGAGCATCAAGAAAGAGGGCCTGACACAAGTGTCAGACCCTCAAACCTAAATCTAAAGGCGGGGATCGAACCACCCCCCTACCCCTTGAACATGTTTAACCAACGACTCAACCACCCGCCGTCTTCTGGCGTTGGTTCAGGAGGCTGATCGCTGTCTGCCTTTCAATCAGCGGCGGCAAACGGATGGGCGGTAGAGCCCATCTGAGCCAACATGTCCTGTGTGGTCGGCTGACCGCTCATGGCGCGCTGGATCGCGGACTTGGTAGCTTCGTAGTTGTAGTCCTGAATCTTTTTGTCGTCCGTGGCTTCCCAGTGGATGAATACGCCAACGCAGATAAACAGGTCGTCGGCTTCGTCGGCTGGGATGGTACCGTCCTTGACGCTATCGGCAACAGCCATGGCTACGGCACGCTGGGCCGGGCCAAACATCTGCACGGCTTGTCCCGCACCCTTGATAGTCACCTTGTTGAACATCACGGTGGCCGGTTTGCACAAAAGATTCGGGCCAATAACCGCCAAGAGGCTTGTGAAACCATCCTTGTTGTTGGTCAAGGCGTTACAAAACGCGGTCTCGGCAGCGCTGCCCCGTGGGCCAATAAGCAAATCGATATGAGCGACTTCGTTCCCATCGCCAACCAAGGATTCACCAACCAGTACGCCGGTAACTTTAGCCATTTTCATTCCTCCCTAGGTTTATATACACCCAAAGTAATCCCGTTCAAAAACACCGAAAAGGAGCCCTGGCAGTTCCGTTCACTGTGTGTGAACTATCTTCTCGTTTTCAGCATCCCCCTGAAGAAAGACAAAGGCTGGATCGGTTGACGGATAGCTCAAGCTACTACCATGTTGGAGAATTTCAGGTATGAGTTCACCCACGCCTTCCTTCCCCAACTAGTAATAACCCTTGTTTATCATATTGCCAAGACGACGCGCAAGCAAGCTTGCGACTGTTAAATCAGCGCACGTCCCCGGATTAATTCCATCATCCTTCAACGATCCATCGAACGCCAGCAGATCGGCTTCGAGATTCTCCGGGTTTTGGCTTTCCATCAGCTGGCTGTCATAGGGTCTGGCGCGCTCCCGCAGACGTTCAGCGGATGCGTCTCCGAACTTGCGGGCGACATGGGTGTCCGCGAAACGTCCGAGAAAACCGAGGAATACGGCGACGGCCGTCCATCGTCCCGGTCCCCAGAGAGCATCCGCCTCGACGGCGCGCGAGCAGCCGAAGCCCATCACCTCGGCAAAGCCGTTGGCGTACTGGCGCGCGATCAGGTCATGATCCGCCGCCGCCTCCATTGTCCGGCGCAGGTTAACTGTCGGGGTGTGACGGATGTCGTGACGCTTGCTTTCGCCCATACCGGCGGGATCGGCCAAACGGATGGCGTCATAGGCCAACTCGGCATCGTTCACTGTAAGCTCGGCAAGAGTCCGCGCAACCCTGTCCACCAGGCAGGTGGCGCCGGCATCCAGCAACGCCCCATGGACCAGGGGGGCGGCGAGAAGGATGATCCCCAGGTTGGTGTTGCAGCCGGCGGCGACGCGTGTCTTCTCGACCGCCGTAACGATGCGCCGGCCGACCGAGGCCCCGGGCGCCGCCAGGGCGGGGGCGGCGGCTATGGCACTTCGTTCAAAGTCGGCGACGGACATGCCGTGGCCTTCGCTGTATCGGTGAACGTTTCCCGGCTTGAGGGCGTCGAGCTCAGCGAAACAAGCCTCGATAAAAAAATTTCCGATCCGGTCGGAAAGCCCGGTGCTCATGAAGTCTTATGGGCGGCGATGGTGTGGGAGGAAGAGGCAGAAAGGCGGGAAAGCAACGCCTTCACGATTTCATCGGCGATATCGATGGATGTGACCCCCTGCAAACCTTTCCACGCCGGCATGCTGTTGACTTCGAGAAGATAAAGACATCCCTGACGGTCGGCCATTATATCGACGCCGGCGTAGTCAACGCCGATAGCGCAAGCTGCGGCTTCCGCCAGTTCCATCATCTCGTCGCTAACCCGGGCCGTTTCGCAGGAAGCCCCTTGACCGGCATTGGTGATCCAGGAAACGCCGCGGCGACTCATCGCGGTGACCGCCCGCCCGCCGATGACAAAAACACGAAAGTCGCGCCATTGCCCCTCCCCCAAATCGATGTAGCGTTGGAGGTAATAGACCCCGTTGACATCCTCGGGGGAGGGAATGGGGGTCTTACCGTCGAGGCGGAGGAGGCCTCGGCCTTGTGCGCCGAACAGGGGCTTGAATACAAGTTCATGACCCTGCGCCGTTTCAGCGGCGACGATCTCCGCCGCTTCTTCCTGGGTTTCAACCGTCCAACTCGGAGGCATTGGCAACCCGGCGGCTTGGAGGAGCAGGCTGGTCCATGATTTATCCACACAACGCTCGATCGACCGCACCCGATTGAACACGACAACGCCTTGATCCTCCAAGGTATGGAGAATCGTGAGCCGCCGTGTCACCTGCTCGAAACTTCCCTTGGAGACCGTTTTAACAAGAGCCGCGGCCGGAAGGCTTGAGCCAAATCCGGGCACCCGAATTGCCGGTTCGTCACAACCGACCGTTACTGTCACACGGCGCAAGGGGAGGCACTCGAAATCGATGCCCCGAGCCTGCAACGCTTCACCCAAACATCGAGAGTGCCAGTCGGGCGGGTCCGCGAATATGACGACCCTATTCGGCCTGAGGGCTCGTGACAAAATAACCACTCCGTCCTGTTTGTCTTTTTGTCCGTCCGCCGCGTTGCGACAAGGGTTACCTACCGGCAGTATGCGTCCCTTGTCGTGCCTTGCGGACGAACAAAAAACCGGCGCCATCCGGAGCAGTTATTTTGTCACGAGGTCTAACCATAACCAAACGAACGGTCGATCAAGGCTGAGTTGAGTTCTCCGGCATGGAAACTTCGACCGCTCTCTAATGCCGTGACGATGACTTGCGCCGGGGCGAACAACATGGGGTCGATTGCGAAGAAATCGTTCTTGTAGTGGGTGAAAATCTCGGCAAAGAGTTTCCCAAAATCCCGTGAGTTGCTGCTCGGGAGTTGTTCGGCAAGATCGCGGGCTCCGCTATCGCCTCCCTTGACGAAAAGATGAACGTGACCGCCGAAAAGTATGGCGTCATTGGTGCGGCCCATAGCGTCGATAAAAGAAGGGGACGGTGGCGGCAAGGGGGTGGACCCGGCGCCGTCGACGATGTCGGTAAGAGGAAAGCCCAGAACGTGCGCCTTGTGAAGGGCGACCTCCAAAACCCTGGCGACGATCTGCACGGCGCCGGCGAGGCTTTGGGTCGGGGTAAGAATGATCTTCAGATGGCCAGGGGTGACACCGCAGTCGTTGGCGATCTTCTCGATAAGGGGTTTCGGTGGCGCTTTATCCACTTCCAGCACCAATACGGCGCTATCACCGTTGTCGCTGTAGTCAATCTCCGCGAAAAGTTCTTCCTTGCCCGCTAAAGCCCGACCCGGCCCTGACCCCAATGCGTGAAAAGATTCGTCGCCATCCTTATGGGACAAGCTCCAGCCCGCGTATTGGCTTCCCAGACAGGCCAGCACCGGATTGCTTGTATGTACGTTCAGTGACCACGGCCATCGTGGGAAGCTTCCACCCGACTGAAGAGAAACACGGCCAAGTCCGCCGAGGCAGATTTCCGCAATCCTAAGTCCCGCTTCCAGGCCGCCCGGTTTATCAATGCCGGCATCGACCAAAAGCGCGCCGGTCTCGTCCTGTCTTACGCCGATCCGCAATGAATCGGCGTCGTTTACCAGCCGTGATACCAGTGGCGCGGAAAGCCGCGCCAAACTTGGCCGTTCTTCGAATAAGGCGCCTGCCTGAAGGGCCATCAATACTCCCAACCGCTTGTTTTGATATTATTCTCTCATCCCCGCGGACTATAGCCAGATGGCTCCATTAACGCCACCACTTCCAACCGGCGGGCTTGGAGCAAGGCTTTCACGTCTTCCACTTGTCTGGCCTTGGCGTGGACGGTGCAGAGTGGAGAATCCGGCTCGATTATGGCCTCCCCACAAGGCCGGTCGGTGCTCCAAATCGGCCAGTCGAAACCTTTTGGCACGGTGAGACGCCTCTCAGCGTAGACGACCGCACATCCGCGAAATTGCTTCGGAGCTATTTCCAACGCAGCGCCGTTACGGGGGAGTTCTTCAAGGCAGGCGCGGATATGAAGATCAAAGAGGCTTGCATCCAAAAGCCGGTCGAACAGATCGATGGTGGCGCACGGACGTGGGTTGATCTCGATGACGAAGACGCGATCCCTATCAACGATAAAATCGACTCCGTTGAGACCGACCAATCCGGCCTCCCGGATCAGATTTTCCGCCGCTGCCTTCAGGTGGGGGTGAAGTTGGGGCTCCACCATTGCCGGCGCCAGGGCGCCGCCAAACCGAAGCGGATGCCGACTCGATCCAGGGTGCGTCCACTGCTCGCTTAACCCCAGGCATCGGGCGTGGCGGCCATCGCAAATCACGCTCGCCGAAACCAACTTTCCGGCGACACGGCGTTGAAAGTACCAACCAGGACCAGCTTTTTCCGAAGCTCCGGCGATTCGGATATGGCAGCCGCCCGAGCCGCCGACAGGTTTGATCAACCATCCCTCTGTCCGGCCCGGCGTCTCCCGACGGGTTTCCGGCAGGGGGAGACCGAGCCCCCGGACCAGCGCCGCGAAACTCTCGGGTTGTTTGACGCGCGCTACGGATTCGGGAGTGTTGCCGAATAAGCGACGGCCACGGGACAAATCGCGCAGCACCTCGGTTGCGGCCTCGAAACCGCTTCCATAAACCAAGCCACACGACTGCGGGGCGAGGCGGTCCGCCGCACAGCTAAGTTCTCTTCCATCGAAAGCGCCGTTCCCACCAATCGTCACATGGGCCCAGTCAAGGGCCATGTCCCGCGTGTCAAGGTCGCAAAATCCGTCAATGACAACCGTTTTGTACCCGGCTTTTCGGGCCGCCTCAGCCAACGCCCGCCCCGAGAGAGAGACGATCAGGAAGGGCGACGTTTCAGTCGACAAACTTGCGGGCTTTGGCGTAGGCATCGCGGAAATCCAAATAGAGCGGCTTTTCCGATTCGATCATCGCGGTGAACAGAGCGGCCTCGACCTTGTATTTGATGTCACCCACCGCCAAGGCGCCGATGGCGACGGCGGCACAGTCCTTCAACTGAACTCCGTCGTCGTCGACCCCGATGCCCTCGACGCCGGAGGGGGGAACCGCATTAATGTCGGCGACGACCTTGATGTCCGGCGCTGCGCTGATCTGTTCCTTGGTCAATATCTGAAGCCCGGCCCGCCCGGCGCAAAAGATGACTTCGGCATTATTGGCTATCCCGTCCTTAAGGTCCTCGCTGCTGCCGTCGGCGTATCCGAGATCAACGTCAAATCTGGTTTTGGCGTCCTCGGCGCCGGCCTTGACCCTTTTGATTCCGTCATGACCGACCATTGTCACCTTGGCGCCCTCTTCTCCAAGGATAACGGCCGCGGCGTATCCGACCACGCCGGTGGCGCCGAACACCGCCACGCGGCAACCCGGCCAATCGAGGGAAAACTTTTCCCGCAGATGCTTGCCGACACAAGCAACCATTGCCGCCGCCGTGGTAAAGGAACCCGCCGGATCGGCAAATACCGAGACCTCGAACGGCGGCACCATGGCCTTGCGGGAAGCGTCGAGCATATCCAGCGCCAAGCCGGCATTGCGCCCGCCAAGGAAAACGCCGGTCTTACGTCCCCCCTTGGGGCCACGCGAGAAAATAGCGTCCTGGACCAGGGAGTTCACGCCTTTGGCATCAACGTTCGTATACGGAATAACGGCATTAAAACCGGCATCCAGCGCCATGTTGACGTCAAATGGGCTGACGTTGGGCAAGGGCGTGATCATGTGAAGAATATGCGGTAGCTTAGCCGCCATGACTGAAACCTTTTGTCGTTGGTTGTGAGGAGTCCCCGTCATTAGGAAACGGGGGATGTAGCTTCGTGTATATTTATTTCATACCCGTGATTACGACCGTTGCAAACGAGGAAACAGAGATCTTCACGATTGCGCCAACGTTGTTCCGCCGCATTTAGTAAACGGTTCGCGGCTTGCTCACTATCGACGATAGCGAATCCCGTAGGTCCCCATGAACTTTGGCCGAGGCCGCAAATACCCTCGGATTTCAGCCAAATCAATACCTCCGCTACAGCCGGGGACGTGTATCGTCCACCCTGGAACGGTGCGAAATAATCGCCCATCGCCTGTTGCAGCGTGGTGACGGCTTCGCTAAACGCCGGCAAATCCTCCTCGATGATGGCGGGCAAGGCCTTGATCAAAACAAGCCGGCAAAGATGCGCGGATGTGTCGGCGGGAAAGACCGGAAGTTTCCCGAAAGAGTTGGTTTCATCATCGCCGAAAAGCCCCTGCTGGCTATTATCAAGTATCAGAAATATTCGCCAGGATGCGGGAAACTCAAGACGGCTGATGATCGGTGGCGGCGCGCCATCGTCGACACGTCCGCCGTCGAGCAGAACGCCGCCAGACGTGAACGAGCCGACACCGATTCCCGAACGCGCTCCCCGCTCGGCCAAGGCGCCGATATCAGCCGCCGAAAGCTCGAGGCCCGCAAGCCGCGTCACCGCCGTTCCCACCGCCAACGCCAACTGGGTGCCCGAACCCAAGCCACTGTGAGAGGGGATGACGCTTTCGATCACGACCCGGAAATGCGTTTCAAGCTTCAACTTTCGGGTCAGGCGTTCGACGATGGGAAGCACCCGATCGCTGTCTGGTCCCACCACTTCCGTCGAAGCCGCAATCTCGGCCCTCAGGCGTGTGGCAATTCCGTCGATGGAAATTCCCAGGCTGCCAAAGCGGCGCCCCAGTCCGCCGTTGAGATCAAGAAAACCCAAGTGAATGCGAGCCGGGGCCGTGATCGTTATTCCCGCGACATTCCCGGTCTGTCTTTGCTCTTCCGTTGGATTGTTTGTCATTGAAACGGAACGCCCTCGCCCACCAGCAGGAATTGTAAGTAAATAATTTAATTTCCCCTTT
>PIVK01000292.1 GCA_003354135.1 Rhodospirillales bacterium | reverse complement strand
AAGAGTCCGATTTGACCTTGACCTTGAAGATCGGTAGGACCTCAAGTTAGGTCATTTTGACCTTTAATGTATAGCTCAATGTTATTGTTGTTTATGGCTATATATCCAAGGCTCCTCAGTCTATCATGACCAAACTTGGCACAATAATACATCTGGGTAGTGGAAATGTCACCATAACCCCTATGACCTTGTTTGCATATTAATGAGATCAGGAGGTCATTAAGTACAAAATCATACATATGGTCATAACTCCCCCCTGGAGATAATTGATTCAGATTTTAGTATGTGATACCTTCTGCCCTTGGACACTTTTTGAATATCCATAAGGGTCAGATTTGACCTTGACCTTGAAGATCGGTAGGACATCAAGTTAGGTCATTTTGACCTTTAATGTATAGCTCAATGTTATTGTTGTTTATGGCTATATCTCCAAGGCTCCTCAGTCTATCATAACCAAACTTGGCACAATAATACAGCTGGGTAGTTGAAATGTCACCATGACCCCTATGACCTCATTTGCATATTAATTAGGTCAGGAGGTCATTAAGTGCAAAATCATACTTATTGCCATAATTCCACTACCAGTTGAGATAATTGATTCAAATTTTAGTATGTGATGCATTTTGTCCTTGGACACTTTTTGGACATGCACAAGGGTCAGATTTAACCTTGACCTTGAAGATCGGTAGGACATCAAGTTAGGTCTTATTGACCTTTGATGTATAGCTATGTTATTGTTGTTTATGGCTATATCTCCCAGGCTCCTGAGTCTATCCTAACCAACCTTGGCACAATAATACATCTGGGTAGTTGAAATGTCACAATGACCCTATGACCTCATTTGCATATTATTGATGTCAGGAGGTCATTAGGTGCAAAATTAGATTGATGCCCATAACCTGTTCTACACTTGGAGATGATTTATAATGTGATAACTGAACTACACAAGATACGACGGGGGGTTTGCCGGACTAACGGCTTTCTTGTTTATTGATTTTTTTCAATACAAAATCATTATATACATATCCAAAATAGGGGTCCTACATCATTTATTTTCAAAATC
>PIVK01000098.1 GCA_003354135.1 Rhodospirillales bacterium | reverse complement strand
TTAACGAAAAGGGGGAACCGGAGAAGGAGGGCGAGTTCTCGATCAACACCTACACGGTGGGCGACCAATATAGCTCCTCCGTCACGGCCTTGTCCGGCGGCGGTTTCGTCGTGACCTGGAACTCCGATGGGCAAGATGGGAACGCTTATGGCATTTACGGTCGGCGATTTGACGAAAATGGGAAAGCGGAGGGGGAGGAGTTCCTGATCAACACCTATACGACAGGCTACCAAGTTTACCCCTCCGTTATGGCCTTGTCCGACGGCGGTTTCGTCGTGACCTGGTCCTCCTATGGGCAAGATGGTGACGGTCATGGCATTTACGGTCAGCGGTTTGACGCAAATGGCTGCCCGGCCGGGCTATTCCTGACCGGCAGGCAAGGCAACGATTTCCTGTCCGGCGGGAGTGACGATGAAACCTTCCTCGGCCTGGCCGGTGACGACCGGATGATCGGCAACGGCGGTGACGACATGCTTGATGGCGGCGAAGGTGACGATATCGCGGTCTATGCCGGGACCTATGCCGAGCACACGGTGACGGACAACGGAGACGGCACCTGGACGGTGTCGGGTCTGGAGGGGGAGGACTCGGACACTGTAAGCAACGTGGAGCACCTGGAGTTCTCGGACCGGACGATCCACCTGGACGGGACCAACAACACGCCCGACATCGGCGGCGCTACGTCGGGCGGCGTCACTGAGGACGTCACCCTCGATGCGGCGTCCGGCACGCTGACCATCACGGATCCGGACGCCGGCGAGTCGATCTTCCAGACCGGTACGAGCGGGACGTACGGCACGTTCACCATCAATGCCGACGGGGCGTGGAGCTACATGCTCGACAACACGGTCCAGGCGGTTCAGGCACTGGGCGCGGGCGATACCATGACCGAGACCCTCACGGTGACCTCGGCCGACGGCTCGGTGACCAAAGACGTGACCGTCACCATCACCGGCACCAACGACGACCCCGACATCGGCGGCGCTACGTCGGGCGGCGTCATTGAGGACGTCACCCTTAATGCGTCCGGCACGTTGACCATCACGGATGCGGACGCCGGCGAGTCTGCGAGCTTCGCCGCGCAGACCGGTACGAGCGGGACGTACGGCACGTTCTCCATTGATGCCGTCGGGGCGTGGAGCTACACGCTCAATAACGCGGTCCTGGCGGTGCAGGCACTGGCCGAGGACGAGACGCGGACGGAGACCTTCACGGTGACCGGCACCGACGACACCACGCAGGACGTGACCGTCACCATCACCGGCACCGACGACGCCCCCGTCATCGGCGGCGCTACGTCGGGCGGCGTCATTGAGGACGTCACCCTTAATGCGTCCGGCACGTTGACCATCACGGATCCGGACGCCGACGAGTCTGCGAGTTTCGCCGCGCAGACCGGTACGACCGGGACGTACGGCACGTTCACCATCGCTGCCAACGGGGCGTGGAGCTACACGCTCAATAACGCGGCCCTGGCGGTGCAGGCACTGGCCGAGGACGAGACGCGGACCGAGACCTTCACGGTGACCGGCACCGACGACACCACGCAGGACGTGACCGTCACCATCACCGGCACCAACGACGACCCCGACATCAGCGGCGCTACGTTGGGCTACCTCTTCGAGGACGTCGCCACCCTCGATGTTGCGTCCGGCACGTTGACCATCACGGATCCGGACGACGGCGAGTCGAGCTTCCAGGCGCAGACCAGTTCGAGCGGGTCGTACGGCACGTTCTCCATCGATGCCGACGGGGCGTGGAGCTACACGCTCGACAACGCGAACTTGACGGTGCAGGCGCTGGGCGTGTACGCGGTGCTGACGGAAACCTTCACCGTGACCTCGGCCGACGGCTCGGCGACCAAAGACGTGACGATGGCCATCATCGGCACCGACGACGCCCCCGTCATCACCGGCGATACGTCGGGCGGCGTCATTGAGGACGCCACCCTTAATGCGTCCGGCACGTTGACCATCACGGATGCGGACGCCGACGAGTCGAGCTTCACCGCGCAGACCGGTACGACCGGGACGTACGGCACGTTCACCATCGCTGCCGACGGGGCGTGGAGCTACACGCTCGACAACGCGGCCCTGGCGGTGCAGGTCCTGACCGATGGCGAGACGCGGACCGAGACCTTCACGGTGACCTCGGCCGACGGCACGGGGACCGAAGACGTGACGGTGACCATCACCGGCACCAACGACCCTGTCATCACCGGCGATTCTTTGACGGCGCTCCCGGTTGGCGGTTCGGCGTCATGGAAGCTGACCGGATCGGGTGGTGTCGGCGGCCTGAGCTACGCGGTGGAGGGCGGCGGCGATGCTCTCACTGAGGGGGAGGCCACGTCTCTCGGGTTCGCCCCGGCCCTGGGCGGCGTCTATGCGACCGGGCACGGCCACGTGCAGGTCCATACGGACGGGACCTACGACTACAAGGCGACCGAGGCGGGCTATGAGGGCCCGGACGCGTTCTCGTTCCGGGTGACCGACGGGCAAGGTTCGTTCAGCGTTGCGACGGTTGATGTCGATGTACGTTCTTTCGGGGAGTTCCAGGTCAACACCTACACGACGTATAACCAATTCCACCCCTCCGTCACGGCCTTGTCCGACGGCGGTTTCGTCGTGACCTGGGACTCTTACGGGCAAGATGGTTCCGAGAGTGGCATTTACGGCCAGCGGTTTAACGAAAAGGGGGTCGCGGTGGAGGACGAGTTCCTGATCGAGTCCTACACGACGGGCTCCCAAGATTTCCCCTCCGTCACGGCCTTGTCCGACGGCGGTTTCGTCGTGACCTGGCAATCCTGGCAAGATGGTTCCCGTTATGGCATTTACGGTCGGCGGTTTAACGAAAAGGGGGTCGCGGTGGGGGACGAGTTCCCGATCAACACCTACACGGCGAACGACCAATATGTCTCCTCCGTCACGGCCTTGTCCGACGGCGGTTTCGTCGTGACCTGGCAATCCCATGGGCAAGATGGTTACCATTCTGGCATTTACGGCCAGCGGTTTAACCAATATGGGGAACCGGATAAGATGGGCGAGTTCCCGATCAACACCTACACGGCGAACGACCAACAGAACCCCTCCGTCACGGCCTTGTCCGACGGCGGTTTCGTCGTGACCTGGAACTCCTGGGGGCAAGATGGTTACCATTATGGCATTTACGGCCAGCGGTTTAACCAATATGGGGAACCGGATAAGATGGGCGAGTTCCCGATCAACACCTACACGGCGAACGACCAAGAGAAGTCCTCCGTTGCGGCTTTGTCCGACGGCGGTTTCGTCGTGACCTGGATCTCCTGGGGGCAAGATGGTTCCGGTTGGGGCGTTTACGGCCAGCGGTTCGACAAAGATGGGAAACCGGATGAGACGGGCGAGTTCCCGATCAACACCTACACGGCGGGCTACCAATATAGCTCTTCCGTCACGGCCTTGGACGACGGCGGTTTCGTCGTGACCTGGGCCTCCTATGAGCAAGATGGTGACAGTTATGGCATTTACGGCCGGAGGTTTAACGAATATGGGGTCGCGGTGGGGGACGAGTTCCTGATCAACTCCTACACGACGGGCTCCCAAAATTCCCCCTCCGTCACGGCCTTGTCCGACGGCGGTTTCGTCGTGACCTGGCAATCTGATGGGCAGGATGGTTCCGGTAATGGCGTTTACGGCCAGCGGTTCGATGCAAATGGCCGCCCGGCCGGGCTATTCCTGACCGGCGGGCAAGGCAACGATTTCCTGTCCGGCGGGAGCGACGACGATACGCTTGATGGCGGTGCCGGTGGCGATGTGATCGACGGCGGCGCGGGAGCCGATACGGCCAGCTATGCCGGATCGACAGCGGGGGTGATCGTCGATCTGGGAATCGGCACAGCTTTCGGTGGCGATGCGACCGGAGACCATCTGAGCAACATCGAGAACCTGAAGGGATCGGATTTCGCAGATATTCTGATCGGGGATGAAAACGCCAACGTCCTGGAAGGCGGTGCCGGGGCCGACACCCTGATCGGCGGCGCCGGAGACGACACCTACGCCTTCGGCCGCGGCGACGGGCAGGACCTGGTCGACAACCACGGCGAGGGTTTGTCGAACGACCGGGTGCTCTTCGGCGGCGGCATCGGCAGCGGGCAGCTCTGGTTCAGCCGCAACGGCGATGACCTGGAGGTCAACATCATCGGCGAGAATGACGTGGTGACGATTGATGACTGGTACCTGAGCAGCACCAACCAAGTGTCCCGCTTCGAGACCGCGGACGGCTCGTCCCTGGTGGCCGCGCAGGTGGAGAACATGGTCACTGCCATGGCCACCATGACCCCGCCGCCGCTGGGCCAGACGGACCTGACGGCC
>PIVK01000015.1 GCA_003354135.1 Rhodospirillales bacterium | reverse complement strand
GAAGCGGCTTGGCTGTCCGGCGCGGTTTCCCGGATGAGCCGGGAATGCGGCATCCCCGCGCCGGTCAACGAAACTCTCTATGCGGTGCTCAAGCCCTACGTCGAGGGTTGAATCAACAACCTGCCCCGGCTTTGACCTCGCGCCTTCCGGCGTGGAGGGCGAACTCCGTGTAGCCGTTGGCCGGTCTGTGGCGTTCTGTTGGTCCACCACATTAGAGCGGATCGTGAGAAATCGAAGCTGCTTCGTGGCGCCGAATTCATGAATCCGCTCTGTCATATTGACAGAGAGGACGATTTACGAAATAAGCCGCGTCACGAAGTGACTCGGACTATTCCGGTCGTGCTTGTCTTATGATGAAGGTGTCCAATAGCGGTAAGCTGGCGGAATGGGACGGATCGCGATCGGGCTGACGCGGGCCAAGGCGAGGATTGGGCCGAAGAACCTCACCTGCAACATGCGCCGTCTGGTACGGTTGGAGCGCTACGTGGTTGCGCCAACATGACGGAATTCAGGGGAGGGGTCAGTGCAAAACATGCATTCGGCCAGAATCAATGCGTATGCGGGGATCGGTGTGACAAAAACCGTCCGCGGCCCCCATCCGTCAGAGAATAAACGCCACTAGAATCAAACATTTAGTTGTGCGCGAGACATGGAACGGGAGGATTCTTCCGTTTCGTTCGCATCACCAGAGGAGATCTGTTCCGCCTATGAGACATCAGCGCAACGCCAAGATTATTGCCACGCTGGGACCCGCGGTCAACGGCGAGGCGGAAATTGCCAAGCTCTATGAGGCCGGGGCGGACGTGTTCCGCCTCAACTTCAGCCATGGCACCCACCAGGAGCATCGGGAACGGTTTGACGCCATCCGCCGCCTGGAGGCCAGATTCAAGCGCCCGATCGGGATCATGCAGGACCTGCAGGGCCCCAAGCTGCGCGTCGGCCGTTTCGCGGAAGGCTCGACGCGGCTCGAAGCAGGCCAAATGTTCCTGCTCGACCTCAACCCGGATTTGGGAGATTCCCGGCACGTGCAGCTTCCCCATCCGGAGGTGTTCAAGGCGTTGTCCCCGGGGACGGAACTGCTGCTCGACGACGGGCGGGTTCGGCTCCGCATCATGGATTGCGGCGAGGACTTCGCCGAGACCGAGGTGGTGATCGGCGGGGCCCTCTCGGATAACAAGGGAGTCAATGTGCCGAGTGCGCTCCTGGACTTCTCGCCCTTGACGGCCAAGGATCGGTTCGACCTGGAATATGGTCTCGAGATGGGCGTCGACTGGGTGGCGCTCTCGTTCGTCCAGCGTCCCGAGGACGTGGTTGAGGCACGGGGCTTGGTGGACGGGCGGGCCGGAATTCTGGTCAAACTGGAAAAACCGTCCGCCATCGACCGGCTCGACGAAATCGTCGATCTCGCCGACGCGGTGATGGTGGCGCGCGGCGATCTCGGGGTCGAGGTGCCGCCCGAGGACGTGCCAGCATTGCAAAAACACATTATCCACGTTTGCCAACAGGCGGGCAAACCGGTGGTGGTGGCGACGCAGATGCTGGACTCCATGATCCACGCGCCGGTCCCGACCCGGGCCGAGGCGTCGGACGTGGCGAGCGCCGTCTACGATGGCGCCGATGCGTTGATGCTCTCGGCCGAAACGGCCGCAGGCAAATACCCGGTGGAATCGGTGGCGATGATGAACCGCATCGTCCGCCGGGTCGAGCAGGATCCGTCCTATTACACGGTGACCGAAGCCGGACGCCGCAAGCCCGAGGCGACGGCTGCCGATGCCATCACGGCCGCCGCGCGCCAGGTGGCGGACACGGTTGCTGCGGCCTGCATCGTCACCTTCACGACGACCGGATCGACGACACTGCGCGCGGCACGCGAGAGGCCCAAGGTGCGCATCCTGGGGCTGACGCCCATCCGCGGCACGGCACGGCGCCTGGCGCTGGTCTGGGGGGTCCATCCGGTGGAGACCACCGATATCTCCGACTTCAAGCAGATGGTGCGGCGCGCCATCAAGATCGCCCGCCAGGAGAAATTCGCCAGTCCCGGAGACGATATCGTGGTTACCGCCGGTGTCCCCTTCGGAACGCCTGGGGCCACGAATATCTTGCGTATTGCCCGGGTGACATAGGTCTTCCTGCTTTCCGGACCCGTGATGCCGCTTGCTTGCGATCAGTCCCGCACCACCAGAACCGAACAGACCGAATGGCGGACCACCCGCGCGGCGTTGGGGCCCAGTAGGAAATCGCTCATCTCCGGCCGGTGCGACGCCATAACGATGAGGTCCGCCCCCGCCTTCTCCGCCGCGTGAAGAATCCCCTGATAGATGTTCCCGTGGCTCACGTGACGCACCACGGGGACGCCGTCCGGGACGTTCCCGGCGACGAGTTCGGCCAACTTGCCCTCGGCGTCTTTGGTCATGGTCTCGGAGGCCAGTCCCGGGACGTAGGCGTTGATGAGCCCGGTGGGGAGTTTGGGCACCACAGTGACGACGTGCAGTTCGGCACCGAAGGCCTCGCATTGCTTGAGCGCGACCGGCAGCGCCTTCCTCCATGACATTTCGTCGTTGACGTCGACGCTGAGCAGGATTTTCTGGTACATCGGTCGGTCCTCCTCTTCTTATTTGTAGCCCTTCAGATGATCAATGTACTCGGGCAGGAAGAGCGAGATCTGTGGAATGTACGTGATCATGATCAGGAACACGAGCAGGATCATCAGCCACGGCAGGGCCGCGCGCACGACCCACAACAGGCTGTTGCCCGTAATGCCCGCCATGACAAACAGGTTCAGCCCCACCGGCGGCGTGATCATGCCGATTTCCATGTTGACCACCATGATAATTCCCAAGTGGATGGGATCGATGCCCAACTGCAAGGCGATGGGGAACAGGATCGGCGCCATGATCAGCAGGATCGCCGAAGGCTCCATGAAGTTGCCCGCGATCAGCAGCAGAATGTTGACGAGGATCAGGAAACCCCAGGCCGGCAGGCCGAGGCCGACGATGGACTCGGCGATCACGTGCGGAATGCGTTCCGTGGTCAGTACGTGGGCGAACAGCATCGCGTTGGCGATGATGAACAGCAGCATGATCGAGACCTTGGCCCCGTCGAGCACCGTCTTGCGCACTTCGGGATGCACGACGGCCTTGGGGAAGACGACGACCATGTCCCTAAGCCCGCGGATGAAGGAAATGAACAGGTTCTCGCTCTTATGCTTCCAGGGTTCTCCCTTCAAGGGGCCCATGTCGCGGTAGCCGAAGACGGCGACGATGAAGGCGTAGAGCGCCGAGACGGCCGCGGCCTCGGTCGGGCTGGCGATGCCGCCGTAGATGGAGCCCAGCACGATGATGATCAGCATCAGGCCGCCCAAGGCGCTCCAGCCGGTCGAAAAGACCTTCTTGGTCGCGGGCCAGAAGCCGATCCAGGGCTCGGACGGCAACCCCTTGATGCGGGCCACCACATAGATGGCCAGCATCAGCATCAGGCCCATGGTGATGCCGGGGATGAAGCCGGCTATGAACATCTTGGCCGCCGAGACCTCGGTCGCCGCCGAATAGACCAGCATGACGATGGAGGGCGGAATCAGAATGCCCAGCGTGCCCGCGTTGGCGATGACACCGGCGGCGATGCTCTGGGGATAGCCCGACTTGACCATGCCGCCGATGACGATGGTGCCGATGGCGGCCACGGTGGCGGGCGAGGAACCGGAGACGGCGGCGAACAGCATGCAGGCCATGACGGACGCCATGGCGAGGCCGCCCTTGATGTGCCCCACGCAGGCGATGGCGAAGTTGATCAGCCGGTTGGCGACGCCGCCGGTTTGCAGGAATTGGCTCGATAGGATGAAGAAGGGTATGGCCAGCAGGGTGTAGTGGCTGGAGGTTGCCTCGTAGAGCTTGAGCGCCACCGAGGACAAGGAATCGCTGGAAAAGAACAGGATGGTAACCATGGACGAGAAGCCGAGCGCGACCGCGATCGGCATGCCCAAGAAAATGCAGCCGAAAAGAATGATGAAAAGCGCGGCGGTGGTCATTTGAAGTCCTCCCCGACTTTCGGGTCGATCTCCTTGGCCAGTTCCTCCAGGGCCTCCCGGGCCTCGTCGGCCAAGTGGAATCCCAGGGCCTCACCCTTGAGGATCGCCCGGCCCAGCTGGGCAAAACGAACCGCGAGCAATGCAAAGCCGATCAAGAGCACGGATTCCATCAGCCATTCAGGGATGGGCAACTCCTCCAACTCGATGCCCAAATTCCAGCCTTGCTCGACGAGCCCCCAGCTTGCCCAGAAAAACAGGCTGCAATAAACCAGACAAAGCCCGACCGCGATCAGACTGACCGCCCGGCGCGGCCCCTCGGGAAGCAGACGGACCACCGCATCCACGCCGATGTGCGATCCCACCTTGACCCCGTAGGACGCCCCGAGCAGGACCATCCAGGCGCTGATCATCAAGGTCAGTTCCTCGGCCCACAGGATGTTGGGGAGGTATCCCATCTCGATGAGCATGGGAGCCATGAGGCGCATCGTGATCTCGAAGACGACGATGAGCACCATAGCCACGAGGAGGAGGGAAAGGATTCCCTCCTCCACGCGATTGGCAAAACGAGCAAGCATGAATTTTCCGATCAGCCGGAGTTCAGCCCGCCTGCCAGTCTACGCAGTTACTTATTGGCCGCAAGGGCGGCGTCGATCAGGTCCTTGCCGATTTCGCCTTCGAACTTGGCCCACACCGGCTTCATGGCATCGACCCACTTGGCGCGCTGGGCGTCGGTCAGGGTCAGGACCTTGGAGCGGCCCGAGCCCTCGATCAGACTGCGGTCGGCGGATACCTTCTCGTTGGCGACCTTGTTGCCGTGCGCGATGGCTTCGTCGAGGGACGTCTTGAGAGTCGCGCGGATGTCCTCCGGCAGGCCGTTCCAGAACTTGGCCGAGGTGATGACCATGTAGTCCAGGAGGCCGTGGTCGGACGCGGTGATGTAGGGCTGTACCTCGAAGAACTTCTTCGAATAGATGTTCGACCAGGTGTTCTCCTGTCCGTCGATGGCCCTGGTCTGCAGAAGGGTGAAGACCTCGGAGAACTTCTTCTTCACCGGCAGCGCCTTGACGGCCTGAAACTGGGCGGCCAGAACGTCCGACGACATGATGCGGAACTTGAGTCCCGCAGCGTCCTTGGGCTCCAGCAGCGGCTTGGAGGCCGAGACCTGCTTCATGCCGTTATGCAGATAGCCCAGGCCCAACAGGCCCTTATCGGCCATGGACTGCAACAGCGTTTGGCCGGCCGGGCCTTGCTGGAAACGGTCGACGGCCGCCATGTCCTTGAACAGAAACGGCAGATCGTAGAGCTGGAGCCGTTTGGTGTATTTCTTGAACTTGGACAGCGCCGGCGCGCCGAGATGCACGTCGCCCTTCAGGATGGCCTTGAGAACTTCCTTGTCGTTGTAGAGCTGCGAGTTGGGGAAGACTTCGACCGCGACCCTGCCGGCCAGGCGCTCGTGCACCAGGTCGCGGAACATGTTGGCCATCTGGCCCTTTGGCGTGTTCTCGGCCACCACGTGCGAGAACTTGATGGTGATGGTGTCGGCCGCCTTGGCAATGGGGGCGGCGACGAGAACGGCCGCGGTGGCGAGGGCGGCGATAGCGGTAGATAGAAGACGCATGAGGTTGATCCTTCCGATCACGATGACAAACCCTATCGCCCGTCCGGGTGTCGAAAGGCCTCCCAACGGCGATCCGGACAAGGCGCGGGCGACGAGAATAGCGCGGATACGAAGCAAAGGCGATGCCAGTTTGACGCCGGCATGCGTTTCCGACCGCATATCAGATTGCCGCCAATGGCGACCCTCTTATAAAGTTAAGAAGCCGCCAATGGCGGCTTGGGGGCTGCCTTGCTGTCTCTATCAACATCATCCCCCATCCCCTGCGGCCCGCAGGTTATCCAGGTTCCGGGCCACCTTTCGGGTGTTGGGGTGATTGGGCCCCAGGCTTTCGCGGAAAATCCAGAGCGCGCGTTTCATCAGCGGCTCGGCCTCGTCCAGGCGGTTGGTGACCTTATAAAGCCAGCCCAGGTTGTTGAGGCCGAGGGCGACCTTGGGGTGATCGGGCCCCAGGGACGTCTCGAAGATGTTGAGTGCGCGTTTCATCAGCGGCTCGGCCTCGTCCAGGCGGTTGGTGGCCTGATAAAGCTGGGCTAGGTTGTTGAGGCGGATGGCGACCTTGGGGTGATCGGGCCCCAGGGCCCTCTCGCCGATGTTGAGCGCGCGTTTCATCAGCGGCTCGGCCTCGGCCAGGCGGTTGGTGACCTGATAAAGCCGGGCCAGGTTGTTAAGGCCGATGGCGACGTCCGGGTGATCGGGCCCCAGGGACGTCTCGTGGATCTTGAGCGCGCGCTCCATCAGCGGCTCGGCCTCGGCTAGGCGGTTGGTGTCCTTATAAAGCTGGGCCAGGTTGTTGAGGCGGATGGCGACGCTGGGGTGATCGGGCCCCAGGACCTTCTCGTCGATCTTGAGCGCGCGTTCCATCAGCGGCTCGGCCTCGGCCAGGCGGTTGGTGTCCTGATAAAGCTGGGCCAGGTTGTTGAGGGCGGTGGCGACCTTGGGGTGATCGGGCCCCAGGGCCGTCTCGTCGATGTTGAGCGCGCGTTCAATCAGCGGCTCGGCTTCGGCCAGGCGGTTGGTGGCTTGATAAAGTTGGGCCAGGTTGTTGAGGTCGATGGCGACGCTGGGGTGATCGGGCCCCAGGACCTTCTCGTCGATCTTGAGGGCGCGTTCCATCAGCGGCTCGGCTTCGGCCAAGCGGTTGGTGGCCTGATAAAGCTGGGCCAAGTTGTTGATGTCGCGGGCGACGTCCGGGTGATCGGGCCCCAGGGCCGTCTCGTCGATCTTGATCGCGCGTTGTAACAGGGGCTCGGCCTCGGCCAGGCGGTTGGTGGTCTGATAAAGCCGGGCCAGGTTGTTGAGGGCGGTGGCGACCTTGGGGTGGTCGGGCCCTAGGGCCGTCTCGTGGATTTTGATCGCGCGTTCCATCAGCGGCTTGGCCTCGGCCAGGCGGTTGGTGTCTTGATAAAGCTGGGCCAGGTTGTTGATGTCGCGGGTGACGTCCGGGTGATTGGGCCCCAGGGTCGTCTCGTCGATCTTGAGCGCGCGTTGCATCAACGGCTCGGCCTCGGCCAGGCGGTTGGTGTCCTGATAAAGCCGGGCCAGGTTGTTGAGGCGGATGGCGACGCTGGGGTGGTGGGGCCCCAGGGCCGTTTCGTAGATGTTGAGCGCGCGTTTCATCAGCGGCTCGGCCTCGGCCAGGCGGTTGGTGTCCTGATAAAGCCGGGCCAGGTTGTTGAGGCGGATGGCGACGCTGGGGTGGTGGGGGCCCAGGGCCGTCTCGTAGATGTTGAGCGTGCGTTTCATCAGCAGCTCGGCCTCGGCCAGGCGGTTGGTGTCCTGATAAAGCCGGGCCAGGTTGTTGAGGTCGATGGCGACGTTGGGGTGATCGGGCCCCAGGGCCGTCTCGTGGATCTTGAGCGCGCGTTCCATCAGCGGCTCGGCCTCGGCCAGGCGGTTGGTGTCCTGATAAAGCCGGGCCAGGTTGTTGAGGTCGATGGCGACGTTGGGGTGATCGGGCCCCAGGGCCGTCTCGTCGATCTTGAGCGCGCGTTCCATCAGCGGCTCGGCCTCGGCCAGGCGGTTGGTGGTGTAGTAGAGCGTGGCCAGGTTGCTGATGTCGCGGGCGACGTCCGGGTGATCGGGCCCCAGGGCCGTCTCGTGGATCTTGAGCGCGCGTTCCATCAGCGGCTCGGCCTCGGCCAAGCGGTTGGTGGCCTGATAAAGCGCGGCCAGGTTGTTGAGGGCGGGAGCGACCTTGGGGTGATCGGGCCCCAGGGCCTTCTCGTCGATCCTAAGCGCGCGTTTCATCAGGGACTCGGCTTCGGCCAGGCGGTTGGTGGTGTAGTAGAGCGTGGCCAGGTTGTTGATGTCGCGGGCGACGTCCGGGTGATCGGGCCCCAGGGCCGTCTCGTCGATGTTGAGCGCGCGTTTCATCAGCGGTTCGGCCTCGGCCAGGCGGTTGGTGGTGTAGTAGAGCGTGGCCAGGTTGCTGATGTCGCGGGCGACGTTCGGGTGATCGGGCCCCAGGGCCATCTCGTGGATGTTGAGCGCGCGTTTCATCAGCGGCTCGGCTTCGGCCAGACGGTTGGTGGTCAGATAAAGCGTGGCCAGGTTGTTGAGGCGGATGGCGACGTTGGGGTGATCGGGCCCCAGGGCCTTCTCGTGGATATTGAGCGCGCGTTCCAGCAGGGGCTCAGCCTCGTCCAGGCGGTTGGTGTGCCGATAAATCTGGGCTAGGTTGTTGAGGGCGGTGGCGACCGAGGGGTGATCTGGCCCCAGGGCTTTCTCGGCGATGTTGAGCACGCGTTTCATCAGCGGCCCGGCCTCGTCCAGGCGGTTGGCGGCCAGATAAAGCGTGGCCAAGTTGTTGAGGCGGACGGCGACTTTGGGGTGTTCGGGCCCCAGGGTCTTCTCGTCGTTCTTGAGCGCGCGTTCCATCTGCTTGATCTTGATCGCGCGGTCCATCGGCGGCTCGGCCCAGACCGGGCGGTTGGTAGGAAGTCCCCCCACTATGCCGGCTACCACAAGGGCCGCCATCGCTGCGGCCCGATGCCGGCGAACCCATTTCGAAATCCGTTCCCAAGCGATCAAAATCTCACCGCTCCTTTTTTTGGGTGGTGGCGAAGGACCCTAGCCGTTTTCTTCCATGCGGGCATTAGCTTTCGGTTCGGGAGGAAAATCCACATCAACGAAACAACCCCGTCTCCGCAATATATCCTGCCAATGTTCAAGTGGTTCTCCCGCTTTAGTAAGCCGGACCAGAATAGTGGGAAAGACCGAAGCGGAGCCCCCGGGGTCAACCGTCTTTCGTGAATTCGCGGCGCGTCAGCCCGTATTTCTTGAGCTTGTCGTAGAAGGTCTTGCGCGGAAGCCCCAAGTCGTCGAGGGTTTGTTTGAGGCCGCCCCGGTTGCGTTCCAGCGTCATGACGATCAGGCTTTTCTCGAAGGACCCCACCCGGGCCGACAGGGTTTCGGGCGCCGCGTCTGTGCCGTCGCCTTCCGGGCCGCCGCCTTCCGGGCCGGGAGAGCGCCAGTCGCCGAACAGGATGAACCGTTCGGCCGCATGCTGCAGTTCGCGGACGTTGCCCGGCCAGTCATGCACCATGAGTCCCTGCATCTGCTCCGGCGGCACCGGCGGGGCGGGGCGTCCGAGGCGCCGGGCGGCCTGGGCGAGGAAGTACCGGAACAACAGCGGCACGTCGTCGCGGCGTTCCCTTAGTCGCGGCACGTCCAGGGTCACCACGCTGAGACGGTAGTAGAGGTCTTCGCGGAAGGTGCCCTCGCGGCAAGCGGCCCTAAGGTCGGTCTTGGTTGCCGCGACGACACGGAGATCAAGGGGGACGACCTCGTTCGATCCCAGGCGCTCGATGGCCCGTTCCTGCAATACCCTGAGCAGCTTGACCTGCAGGTTGACGGGCATGCTCTCGATCTCGTCCAGGAACAGCGTGCCGCCGTTCGCGTGTTCGAACTTGCCGATGCGCCGTCCCTCGGCCCCGGTGAAGGCCCCCGGTTCGTGGCCGAAGATCTCGCTCTCCATCAGGGTCTCGGGCACGGCGCCGCAGTTAAGCGCAACGAAGTTGCCCCTCCTGCGCCGACCGCTCTCGTGCAGGCTGCGGGCGATGAGTTCCTTGCCGGTCCCGGTCTCGCCGAAGATCAGCACATCCGTGCCGGTGTCGGCGAGGCTGGCGACAAGGTGCCTGAGCTTTTCGGCGGGCGCCGAATCGCCCAGGATGCAGGGGCCGCCACCGTGCCGGCGGGCGATCTCGGCGCGCAGCCGGCGGTTCTCCAGGGTCAAACGCCGCTTCTCCATGGCGCGGCCCACCACTTCGACGAAATGGCCCGAGGCGAAAGGCTTCTCGATAAAATCATAGGCTCCATCGCGGATCGCCCGCACGGCCATGGCGATGTCGGCGTGCCCCGAGACCAGCACCACCGGCATGTCGGGGTCCATCTCGCGCACCCGTTGCATCAGTTTCAGTCCGTCCATGTCGGGCATGCGCACGTCGGTGACCAGGATTCCTTCGAAGGCGGCGTCGAGGCGCGACAGCGCCGCGCCCGCACCGTCGAAGCATTCGACCCGGTAGTCGGCGAGTTCGAGGGTCTGGCCGGCGGCGCGGCGGACGTGTTCCTCGTCGTCGACCAGGATAACCGTGGTGCTCATGATCCGTCTCCGCAGCCGCCGTTCTCCGCCTTTTTCAGGCGCACCGAGAACACCCCGCCGCCCTTGTGGTGGTTGGCGGCCTCTATGGTACCACCAAAGTGGGTGACGATGCCGTACGAGATGGCGAGCCCGATGCCAAGCCCTTCTCCCGCCTCCTTGGTGGTGAAGAAGGGCTCGAAGAGCCGCTCCAGCACACCCGTGTCGATGCCCGGGCCGCTGTCGGCGACCCGGATCGTTACCTCGTCCTCGCTTTCGTCAAGCGTCACCGAAAGGACCTTGACCGGGCTTCCGGCCATGGCGTCGGCGGCGTTGGCGAACAGGTTGACGAAGACCTGCTCCAGCCGTACCGCGCCGCCGCAGACCAGAATGTCGCGGCCGCCCAGGTCGGACACCACCTCGATCCCTTCGGACCGGAACCGGGGACCCAGCAGGGTGATGGCGTTGGCGACGGACAGGGCAATGGGGACCGCCCGCACATCGTCCTTGCTCTTGCGGGCGAACCCCTTAAGGCGAGTGACGATGGCCCCGGCGCGGGCCGTCAGTTCCGAGATGCTGGCGAGGTTGCCCTTGGCCTCTTCGGTTCGGCCGCGGTCCAAGAAGGCCTGCGCGTTGTCGGCGTAGGAGCGGATGGCGGAAAGCGGTTGGTTGAGCTCGTGGTTGATGCCGGTCGACAGCTTGCCCAGCATCGCCAGCTTGGCCGCCTGGACCAATTCCGCCTGGGCCGTCCGGAGGTCCGCCGTGCGTTCCGCGACCCGTTTCTCCAACTCGTCGCGGGCCGCGGCCAAGGTGCCGGCTATCTCTTGCTGGTGAGTCAGGCGGTCCCGCAGGCGCTGGCGGTGCTGGAAGAGCGAGTAGGCGACGAGCGCCAGAACCGCGAAGGCGAACCCGGCCAGGGCGACCGCCGCCCAGACGATGCGCCCGACCCGTGCGTAGGGCATCAGGACCTGGAGCCGCCAATCGGTGTTGGGGATGCCCGCGCCCAGCATCATATAGCGGGCGCCATTCTCGAAAGCGACGATGCGGACGCCTTCCGCCATCGTTTCCTTGGTCTCGATACCCAGCGGGTTGAGCGGTGCGTTGTGGTATTGGCGCGAGGTCGTGATGATCTCCCGCGTTTTGTCGTCGAGGCGGCTCAAGGTGCGGAACTTCCAGTCCTTGTTCGAAGTAATGAAGACGACCCCGTAATCGTCGGTGACCATGACCTGGACCGGCCCGTTGCCCCAGTGCTCCTCCAGGCGGTTCATCCCCACCTTGACCACGATGACGCCGATGATTTTGCGGTCGGTGTCGAAGTCCTGAAGGACCGGCCGCGCCAGGTAGTAGCCAGGTTCGAGCGAGGTGGTGCCGAGCGCGAAGTAGCGACCCATCTCGCCCTTGAACGCCGTCTGGAAGTAGGGCCGGAAGCGAAGGTTCGCGCCGATGAAGGAGCGCTCGGTCTCCCAGTTGCTGGCCACCAGCGTGGTGCCGTCGCGCATTATGACGTAAGTGGCCGAGGCGCCGGCGAAGGTATTGATGCGGGCGAGGTAGCGGTTGGCGACGTCGACGGCGGTGGCGTCCCCCGGGTCGAGCAGAACTTCCTTGATCGCCGTGTCCTCGGCCAGGATGCGCGGCAGATAGTCGTAATGTTCCAGTTCGCTGCTCAGGTTGGCCGTATAAAGCGCCAGGCGCCGCCAACCGTCGTCGCGGATGGCTTGGGCGGCTATCCGCTCGCTCCACATGGCCGCTTGCCAGAGGATGAGCGGCAAGAGGCCGAGCACGAGGGCGACGACGGCCTTCGGGGGCGACGTCTCCGGCGCCGCGTTCGCCGTGGGGGGTTGTGTTGCCATCCCCGGTCTTGATGCATCCATGGCGGTTTCCTCGAGCATGGCGAAGGGTATCCCGGGGGGACGCCTGCGGCAAGGCGCGTAGGGGCTTGCTTGGCCGGGGACCGAGCGCCCTCTCGGCGCTATGGGAGCGCCTGGAGACCAATCCAAAAGGAGGTGGTGTTCCCATGAAAGGATACGGACATCCGACGCATGAAGAAAGAATGCGTGGTTGCCCTTCGGTTCAATCCTTAATCGTTGGGTAAGGTTACGACCGAGAACCAGAACTGGTCAAAGGTCTTGATCACATTCATGAATGCCTCGAAATCGACAGGCTTGGTGATGTATGCGTTCGCTCCCGCCTTATAACAGGCTTCGACATCTTTTTGAGCGGAGGACGTCGTCAATGCGACGACCGGGATTTCTTTTAGATCCGGATCATGTTTCATCTCGACCAAGACCTGGCGCCCATCGACGCGGGGCATATTGAGGTCCAGCAAAACGATGTCGGGCCTGGGCGAATCGGCGTACTTACCCTGACGGCGGAGAAATGCCAGGGCTTCCACTCCATCTTCCAAGTGAGAAAGATTGTTGTGAATCTGACCGTCGATCAGAGCCTCTTGCACAAGCCGGGCATCCCCGAGGTTGTCCTCGACGATGAGTATCTCTATCGGCCTTGCTTTGTTCATAACATTATACCTGTTCAGTTTTCTCAGCTTGCCCGGTCCAAACCGGGGGTAACCTCAATCTGCCTTTAGGGTTAAGTCCATACAGTCAATGACATTCTTTTTATTTGTCCGAAGCAGAAACGATAACCACCGGCTTTTTATTTGTCCGAAGCGGAAACGATAACCACCGGAACCCCGCACGAGCGTGATGCAGACCGGATTGAAATCGCGACGCCTCAATGACTTGAAATCACACGACAATTCGGTGCAGCATATAAGTGTGTTCCGTGTACAGGGGAATCGTACACGCCCCGGAGTTGGGCCGCAAGAGACGATTTCAGCCCTGTCGGCAACACACGATATGACTGCCGCAGGCAACATGTGATCCGTCCGGGCGTCGACGGTTCAGGGGCCATGTCCTAGCCGTACAATGCCTCCAGCGCTTGGCCGTAACTGGCCTTGATGACGTGGCGGCGGACCTTCATGGTTGGGGTCATCTGGGCGTTATCGATGGTGAAGGGTTCGTCGGCGATCATGAAGCGGCGCACCTTCTCGATGTTGGACAAGTTCCCGTTGACCCGGTCGACGGCCGGGCCCAGGGCCTTGTGGAAATCTGCGTCCCGGGCCAGGGCCGGCAGGTCGGGGACCTTGCCGTTCTCGCGTGCCCAGGCCTCTGTCCATTCGGTGTCCGGCACCAGCAGCGCCACCAGGTGCGGGTGCTTGTCGCCGCAGACCATGGCCTGGGCGATTTCGGGCTCCAGTGTCAGCAGGCCCTCGACCCGCTGCGGTGACAGGTTGTCGCCGCCCGAGTTGACGATGATGTCCTTCTTGCGGTCGGTGATCCTGAGATGCCCCGCCTCGTCGATCTCGCCGATATCACCCGTGTACAGCCAGCCGTCCTTGATCGTGGCGGCCGTCGCGTCGGCCTTGCCCCAGTAGCCCTGCATGACAAGCGGCCCCCGGACCAGGATCTCGCCGTCGTCGGCGATCTTTACCTCCACGTTTTTGATCGGCGGGCCGACCGTGTGGACGCGGGTGTCCGAGGCCCGGTTGACGCTGACTACCGGCGCCGATTCCGTTTGGCCGTAGCCCTGGAGGATGCGCAGCCCCAGCGCCGTGAAAAAGAGACCGATGTCGTGATTAAGGGGGGCGCCGCCCGACACCAGTGCCTTCAGCCGCCCGCCGAAGCGCTGCCGAACCTTCTTGCGCACCAGCTTGTCCAGGAGCCTATCGTGCAGGCGCTCGCCCAGGCTCAGGCCGGCGGGATTCTGGTAGCGCCTGGTCCCCAGGTCGACGGCCTGGCGGAACAGTTTCTCCTTCAGGCCTCCCGTTTTTTCGACGCCGCGCATGATGCGGGAATGGAACATTTCGTAAAGCCGGGGTACGGCGGTCATTATCGTGGGCTTCGCTTCCATCAGGTTGGTGCCCAGTGTCTCTATCCCTTCGGCGTAGTAGATCTGGGCGCCGATGGAGATGGGGAAGAACTGTCCCGCCGTATGTTCATAGGAATGGCTGAGCGGCAGGAAACTGAGGAAGACCTCGTCGAGGAGTTCCAGGTCCTTGAGGGCGTCCCTGGCGCCGGCGCAGTTGTGCAGGATGGCTTCGTGGCTCAGCATCACGCCCTTGGGTGCGCCGCCGGTGCCCGAGGTGTAGATGATGCAGGCCGTTTCGTCGCCCCCCATGGCCGCCGCCCGCTCGACCACGTTCCAGTGCTCGCCGGCCCCCGTGGCCAGCACGTCCGGCCAATGGTGCAGCCGGGCGCCGGAATGTGCCGCGTTGTCCAATCTGTCCATGGCGACGACGAAACGCAGGTCTTCGGCCTTGGCTGCCGCCGGCAGAAAGTGCTTGGCCAGGTGCTTGGTCGATATGACGGCACCGACGGCGCCGCTGTCTTGCATTACGTGCAAATGGTCGGCCTCGGTGTTGGTGACGTAGGCCGGGACCGTGATGGCGCCCGCCGCCATGATGGCGAGATCCGAGATCAGCCACTCGGGCCGGTTTTCGGACGCCAGAACCACCCGGTCCCCGGATTTGACGCCAAGCGCCTTGAGGCCGCGAGCCAGTTCACTGATCCGGGCTGCCGCCTCGCGCCAGGTGGTGGGACGGTAGGTGCCGTCCGACTTGGCCCAGAGGAACGGGCGTTCGCCCCGACCGTCGGCCACGTCGAAAAACATATGCACAAGATTGGGCCAGTTGCAGGATGTCATGGTCCACCTTATAGGTTTGCTGTTGAGCCCGTTCGATGTCCCCCTTATATCCCTAATGTGCATCCGGAGTTAAGCCATGAAGAATGAAGCCGCATTGCCCGAATGGGATCTCTCTGACCTCTATGGGGGACCGGACTCGGAGACCCTGAAAGAGGACTTGAAGGAGGCGGGGTGCCGGGCCGAAGCCTTCGCCAAACGCTACAAGGGCTGCCTGGCGGAGCTGGACGGCACCGGCCTGGGTCGGGCCATTGCCGAGTACGAGGATCTGTGCGAGGTCCTTTACAAAGCGATGAGCTACGCTCAACTCTATTTTTCCGCCGATGTGGGCGATGCGGCGCGTGGGCGTTTCCATCAGACGGTCAACGAACGGGTCAACGCCATCACCACCGAGACCCTGTTTTTTACCCTGGATATCAATCGCCTCGACGATGCGGTGCTGGAGCGCCAGCTTGAGGATGCGGCCGCCGCGCACTATGGGCCCTGGGTGAGGGACGTGCGTCTCTATAAGGATCACCAGCTTTCCGATGAAGCGGAGAAATTGCTGCATGAGAAGGCTGTGACCGGGAGATCGGCCTGGGTGCGCCTGTTTGACGAGACCCTGGCCGGGCTGCGCTTCGAGGTGGAGGGGAAGGTGCTGCCGCTCTCCGGCACCTTCGACCTGTTGTCCGATAAGGACGGCGACAGGCGCCGCTTGGCGGCCAAGGCCCTGGGCAAGGTTCTGGGGGGAAACGCGCGCCTGTTTACGCTGATCACCAATACGCTGGCCAAGGACAAGGAGGTGGAGGACCAGTGGCGCAGCTATCCCCGTCCGGTGTCGGAACGCAACCTCTCCAACCAGATTGAGGACGTGGTGGTCGACGCTCTGGTCGGCGCCGTCGAGGACGCCTTCCCGGACCTAAGCCATCGCTATTACCGGCTTAAGGCCAAGTGGTTCGGCACGGACGTGCTGGACTACTGGGATCGCAACGCGCCCCTGCCGGACGACGAGGGCCGCAAATATGGCTGGGAGGAATCTCAGCGCCTGGTGCTGGATGCCTATGGGGCATTTGCCCCGGAGATGGCCGATATCGCGTCCCGCTTCTTCGGGCGGAACTGGATCGACGCGGAGCTGCGCGAAGGCAAGGATTCAGGCGCCTTCTCGCACCCGACGGTACCGTCCGTGCATCCTTATATCCTGATGAACTTCCACGGAAAGGCGCGGGACGTCATGACGTTGGCCCACGAGTTGGGCCATGGTGTGCACCAGATCCTCTCGGGCCCGCAGGGCGCGCTGATGTCCGACACGCCCTTGACCCTGGCGGAGACGGCCTCCGTGTTCGGCGAGATGCTGACCTTCCGTTCGCTGCTGGACGGTGAGGACGACCCGGCCCGGCGGCGCATCCTGCTGGCGCGCAAGGTGGAGGACATGCTGAACACGGTGGTGCGTCAAGTCGCCTTCCATGGGTTCGAGACCCGGGTCCATGCCGAGCGCAAGGACGGCGAACTGTCGGCCGAGCGTCTGGGCGAAATCTGGCTCGATGTCCAGCAGGCCAGCCTTGGCCCGGCTGTCCGGTTCGAGGACGAGTATGCCCACTTTTGGGCCTACATCCCGCACTTCATTCACTCGCCGTTCTATGTCTACGCCTATGCCTTCGGGGATTGCCTGGTGAACTCGCTCTACGACGTCTACTGCTCGGGGGCCGGGGACTTTCAGGCCAAGTACATGGAGATGCTCAAGGCCGGCGGTACGCTCCGGCATAAGGAACTGCTGGCACCCTTTGGGCTTGATGCCGGCGATCCCGGTTTCTGGAAGCGGGGGCTCTCGGTGATCTCGGGCATGATCGACGAACTGGAGTCCATGGGCTAAATTGCCACACGGCAAATTCAATTCAATAAGGGGGGTACCGACCATGATCGTCAGCACCACCGACAGCATCGAGGGGAGTCCCGTCACCGCATACGTCGGCGTCGTGACCGGCGAAGCCGTCATGGGCACCAACATCTTCCGCGACTTCTTCGCCGGTATTCGCGACATCGTCGGCGGGCGCTCCGGCTCCTACGAGAAGGAACTGCGCAAGGCGCGCGACGCGGCCATGGAGGACATGGTGGCTCAGGCCAAGGAACTGGGCGCGGATGCCATCATCGGCGTCGACCTCGACTACGAGGCCATCGGCGGCGACGAGAAGTCCATGCTAATGGTGAGCGTCAACGGGACCGCCGTGAAGCTGGGCTGATCCTTATTCCGTTGCCGGTAAATCTCGTAACGCTCGTCCATGTCGAGTTGGTCACAGCACTTTAGGTCCATTGCAATTCCGAACCATACCGGTGTTGCACTTGGTTTGTGAATTTAGCGCCTGACACGACAGCAACCGTATTGTAAAAAATCAGGGAAATACAGATATTGCCGAGACTTTCATCCCAAACGCTCTTGGATGATGGGACGGAACAGGATATATAAGGCTCCGCACGTAGATAAACAAAGCCCCGCATACATCTGGGGCTCTCGGTGATCTACCGAACAGCACTCCAAACAACGATGGGGGAGTAACGGATATGAAGATTGCCATTCCCAAGGAGCGTCGTCCTGGGGAGACCCGCGTTGCGGCTTCACCAGAGGTGGTGAGAAAATTTGTCGGTCTTGGGCTGGACGTGGCGGTCGAGAAGGGGGCGGGCGCTGCCGCCTCGATCTCGGATGAAGAATTCAAGGCCGCCGGCGCCACCATCGTCAAAGATGCCAAGTCCTGTTTCGGCAATGCCGATATCGTCCTCAAGATCCAGCCGCCGGTCATTGCCAAGGAAGCGGCGAAGAACGAACTCGGCATGATCAAGAAGGGCGCCGTCCTGGCTGCCAGGCTGGATGCCGTGAGCAACAAGGCGGACGTGAACGCTTACGCCAAGGCCGGTATCACCGCCTTCGCCATGGAACTGATGCCCCGCATCTCGCGCGCCCAGTCGATGGACGTGTTGTCCAGCCAGTCGAACCTTGCCGGGTACAAGGCGGTGTTCGACGGCGCCAACGAATTCGGCAGCGCGTTCCCGATGATGATGACGTCCGCCGGCACGGTTCCGCCGGCCAAGGTCTTCGTCATGGGGGTCGGCGTGGCGGGGTTGCAGGCCATCGCAACGGCCAAGCGCCTGGGCGCCGTGGTGACCGCCACCGACGTTCGTCCCGCCACCAAGGAGCAGGTCGCCTCTCTGGGCGGCAAGTTCCTGGAGGTCGATCCCGAGATGGAGAAGGACGCCGAGACCGAGGGCGGCTACGCCAAGGAAATGCCGCCCGAATACTTCGAAAAGCAGAAGGCCAAGGTGGCCGAGCACATCAAGTCCCAGGATATCGTCATCACCACGGCGCTGATTCCCGGTCGGGCGGCGCCGGTCTTGGTAACCGGGGATATGGTTAAGACCATGAAGCTGGGCTCGGTGATCGTCGATCTGGCCGTGGAAGCCGGCGGCAACTGCCCGCTAAGCCAGCTAGGCAAGGTCGTGACCAAGCACGGCGTCAAGATCGTCGGCCACGAGAACGTGCCGGGGCGCCTTGCCAAGGACGCCAGCATGCTTTTCGCCAAGAACCTGTTCAATTTCCTGTCGCCGCATGTCGACAAGGAGAGCAAATCGCTCAAGCTCAACTGGGAGGACGAGACCGTTACCGGCACCTGTGTGACCAAGGACGGCAAGGTCGTTCATCCCATGCTGACGGGGGATAAGTAATATGGATCCCAAGACTTTTTCCGAACACGCCGCCTGGCTCGCCAATGAGGCCGGGCGGCTGGCCAACAACGCGGCCAGCCTTGCCAACGAGGCCAGCCAAATCGCCGTTCCCCAGGTTGCCGATGTCGCGGCGAGCGGGAAGTTCGGCTTCCTCGAGTTGTTCTCGATCTTCGTTCTGGCCTGCTTCGTCGGCTTCTACGTCGTCTGGAGTGTGACCCCGGCGTTGCACTCGCCGCTGATGGCGGTCACCAACGCCATTTCGTCGGTGATCATCGTCGGTGGCCTTCTGGCCGCAGCGCCGGCAGGCGTGGATTTCGCCAAGATTATGGGCCTGCTGGCGGTGATGCTGGCGTCCGTCAACATCTTTGGTGGCTTCATCGTCACCCATCGGATGTTGTCCATGTTCAAGAAAAAGCGTTAAGGGGGGCTGAACAATGACAGAGAACTTGGTCGGTTTTGCCTATCTCATCGCGGCGGTGCTGTTCATTCTAGCGTTGCGCGGCCTTTCGTCGCCGGAGCTCGCCCGTCGCGGCAACCTGTTCGGCATGATCGGCATGGTGATCGCCGTCGGCACGACGCTGATGGCCCCGAGCGTGATGAGCTACACCACGATTTTCATCGGTATCCTCATCGGCGGCACCATCGGCACGGTGATTGCGTTCAAAATCCAGATGACGGCCCTGCCGCAGCTGGTGGCCGCTTTCCACTCGCTGGTCGGTATGGCGGCCGTGTTGGTAGCGGCCGCGGCCTTCTTCAATCCGGAGGCCTATAACATCGGCACTGCGGGCAACATCGCCACCGCCAGCATCATCGAGATGTCGCTGGGCCTCGTCATCGGTGCCATTACCTTCTCGGGTTCGGTGATTGCGTTCGCCAAGCTGCAGGGGTTGATGTCCGGCAATCCGATCGTCTTCCCGTTCCAGCATCAGCTGAACGCGTTGTTCGGGCTTGCCATCGTCGGCTTGGTGGTGCTGTTGATCCCGACCCAGGATCCGATTGTCTTCTGGACGCTGGCTCTGTTCAGCTTCTTCATCGGCTTCCTGCTGATCATCCCCATTGGCGGCGCGGACATGCCGGTCGTGGTCTCGATGCTCAACTCCTACTCGGGCTGGGCGGCTGCCGGCATCGGTTTCACGCTCTCCAACCCGGCGCTGATTATCGTCGGCGCGCTGGTGGGCTCGTCCGGTGCCATCCTCAGCTACATCATGTGCGTGGGCATGAACCGCTCCATCTTCAATGTGCTGTTGGGCGGCTTCGGCGGCGACACGGCCGTGGCGACCGGATCGGCCTCGGGCGGAAAGTCCGCCAAGTCGGGCAGCGCCGACGACGCGGCCTTCCTGATGAAGAACGCGTCGAAGGTCATCATCGTGCCCGGCTACGGCATGGCGGTGGCCCAGGCTCAGCACGCCTTGAGGGAGATGTGCGACAAGCTCAAGGAAGAGGGCGTCGAGGTGGCCTACGCCATCCATCCGGTGGCCGGGCGCATGCCGGGGCACATGAACGTGCTCCTGGCCGAGGCCAGCGTGCCCTACGACGAGGTGTTCGAACTCGAAGAGATCAACCACGAGTTCGCCACCGCCGACGTGGTCTACGTGGTCGGGGCCAACGACACCACCAACCCGGTCGCCAAGACCGACCCGCAGAGCCCCATCGGAGGCATGCCGATCCTGGACGTCGAGAAGGCGCAGACGATCCTCTTCGTCAAGCGCTCGCTCAGCGTCGGCTACGCGGGCGTAGACAATCCTCTCTTCTACGCCGACAACACCATGATGCTGTTCGGCGACGCCAAGAAGATGACGGAAGAGATCGTCGTCGCACTGGGCTGATCCCTTTCCCCTACGGGGGCTGGAGCCGGCGGGGCCTTGCGCTCCGCCGGTTTTCTTATTGGTCTTTCTTTCAAGGCGCGACACAATAAGAGGGAACGAAAACGGGGTGCACCATGCCGAAGTTTGAGATCCTGATCTACAATGAAGAGGTCCGCGCCGCGGTCAGGAACGACGAGAAGCATGAACTCAACGACGATTGGGCCGACCAGCACTACATCGTCATGAAGGCCGACGATATGGAAGGCGCTCGCCGCCGGGCGCTGGCGAAGTACCCTCCCGAGCAGGGCTTCGTTATCGTCGATATCCTGCCCGCAGACGCGGAACAGCCGAATTGAAGTGCGTCCACATCAGATATAGCATATAATACGCGGTTCTTATGTGATTTGTACCTGTGGTTGGGGGCGTTCGTTCGTGGTTAGCGCGAAAGAAGGAACCTATGCAGGATTCGGAACTGTTTAATGCGGGCGGTCCTCTGTCGACGGGGGTTGCGGAAGTCGACCGACAGCATGCACGTCTCGGTCAGATGTTAGGCCGGCTGGTTCAGGGGGCGGCGGGCGAGTCTTCAACCCCTGAGGTGCAGGAGGGATTCCAGTCCCTGGTGGCTTTCCTTAACGATCACTTCGCGACGGAAGAGGCGATCCTGGAAGACATGGGCTCCGACCTTTTGTCCGCCATCGCCGACGAACACAGGGAGATCATGGATTTCGCAAGCCTCGCCCAGAGCAGACTGGACGGCGGGCAAGCCCAGAGTATTCTGAAGGACTTGTTTCTGCTGGAAGACTTCGTCTTCAAGCATCTTGTCACCATGGACGTGAAGGCGCTGAGGCGCGACGTGTGACCTTCGCCACTTGCCCCCGTCCGCCCCTCGGGGTATGTGAGGGGCTGCGGGTGAAAGCGGAGGAAACATGCGGATCGGGATCAAGCTGGAAGTCGTAGGGCTGCTCGTTGCCGTCCTCGTGATGGGGGGGCTGTATGCGTTATTCAAGATCGTTCCGGGCGAACCGCCGGCCCGTCCCACCGGTCACATGGCCGAGGTGCGTTTCGTCCTCAATGAGACGACGGTCGAAAAAGCCCACATCGACGCCACTTACTCCAACGGAGAATTCGATTTCTCCTACACGCTGACCGAAGCGGGGCGCGAATCCCTGTTTCAGGCCACGTCGACCGGTGTTGGCAAGACTCTCATGATCGAAACCATGGGCGCCGTCATCGCCCGGCCGGTGATCAAGGACATCATGCTGGGCAAGAAGACCCTGCTCGGCCTGTTCCCTGAACAGCGGGAGCTTGTCGAGGCTTTCATCAAGTCCCTGCCGCCTCCTTCGGCCCCCCCTGCGGAATAAAGGCCGCGCGACCGGGGATACGCTCAAGGTCGTCCAAGAGCGGTACTCTCCCACAGTCCCAAGCCCCGTTCATGCACAGCCACCAAAGGTCCCGCCGGTTGGGCTGGGCCTTCCGCAAAGGGACCTTCCCCCGAGGGTCAGCACTTGGCGATGGCGATATCCCGCATGACGCCGGTTTCCATCTCCGACTGCTCGAGCCGAAGTTTGACCACGTCGCCCTGGCTCACCATGCCGATCAAACGGCTGTTTTCAACCACCGGCATGTGGCGGAAGTGCCCCACAGACATGGCCTCGAGGACCTCCTTAACGTCGTCATCCGGCGTGCAGGTCTTGACGCCGCGGGTCATGAGGTCACCAACCGCCTGGTTCATGATCTCGATACCCTGGCGGTAGATGCCGCGGATGATGTCGCGCTCCGACAGAATGCCGATCAGGTTGCCGTGCATGTCCCGCACAGGCAGGGCGCCGATGTTGTTCGTCGCCAGCAGGGTCCCGGCAGTCTGGACGGTGTCCTCGGGACGCAACGTCAGCACATCTCGTTCTTTGCGTGCCAGAATGGTGGAAATCTTCATATTGTGAAACTCCCGATCCTAATATTCGTATTTCTTCATTTGCGAATATATACCGGATTTTGCCGGCCGAGAAAAGACCCTAAAATTCTTATGACCTTGCCCGGAATCAGAAGAGTCACCGTAGAGAGCTAGAATATATTAAAAAAATGGGGATCATTCGGGGGAATGGTGTCCAGCGGGCCAGCGCCAGGCCGACGGCAAAGCCTATGAGCCCCGCGATGTGGCCCGTGTCCCCGCCCCAATAGTGAGACGCGATCATGCCCAGCACAGCGCCATAGAAGAAGTAGACGGCGGCGTGGGCGTTCTTGGACGGGGGGGAGTCTAGAGCGGATCGTAATAAATCGAAGCTACGCCGTGGCGCGGAATTCTCGCGCGAGTTTACTCTATCGTATTAATGGAGAAGACTTTTCACGGAATAAGCCGCGTCACGAAGTGTCTCGGCTTATTCCGATCGGGCTTTAGAAGCCTTCACGTTCCAGGCGCTTGCGTTCCAGCTTGCGGGCCCGGCGGACGGCCTCGGCCTTTTCACGGGCTTTCCTCTCAGAGGGCTTCTCGTAGGAGCGGCGAAGCTTCATCTCGCGGAACACCCCCTCGCGCTGCATCTTCTTTTTCAGCGCTTTCAGAGCGTGGTCAACGTTGTTGTCGCGGACAATGACCTGCACAGGTACCGACCTTCCTTTTCGTAGTCCAAATCCGTTACGAACCGAACTTCCCAGATCGTGGAGACCCAGGAAAGGGCGGCTTCTAACACATCATTCGGCCCCTGTGAAGGCAAAACACAGACTGGGTCTTGGAATGGCGGTGAGAGACAGGCATTATCCGGAGATGGCTATTCTTAAGATCGCCCGCATGGGCCACCCGGTGCTGAACCGCCCGGCCGACCCCGTCGAGGAGCCCACGGCTCCCGAGATCGCCGGCCTGGTGCACGATATGACGGAAACACTGCGGGATGCTGGCGGTGTCGGACTGGCGGCGCCCCAGGTGCATGTGCCGCTGCGCCTCGTGATCTTCCATGTGCCGTCGGCCCGGGATGCCGCCCAGCGCTACCGCGATTGCGGCTTGGTGGACGAAGGGGACGCACCGGACCCTGAAAGGGGGCCAGTGCCGCTGACGGTGCTGATCAACCCCGAAATCACGCCCTTGGGGGAGGATACAGAGACCGTCTTCGAAGGCTGCCTCTCCGTTCCCGGCCTGACTGGGGCCGTGCCGCGTTTCGAACGTATCCGCTATTCGGGGCTCGGCCTCGACGGCGAGGCGGTGGAGCGGACAGCCAAGGGTTTCCACGCTCGCGTCGTCCAGCATGAATGTGATCACCTGGACGGGATTCTCTATCCCATGCGCATGAGAGACTTGGCCAGCTTCGGCTTTGCCGAGGAGATGCAGCGCCGTCCGGAAGAGGACCAGGATTAGTCGTCCGCTTCCTCGTGACGTCCGCCGCCGATCAAGGCGGAAAGTTTGGCGAAAAAACTCTGGCGTTCGTCTGGGGCCTGCTTGGCGGGATGGGGGCCGGACATGATGTCGGTGACCAGCAGGCGTAGCGCCTCGCCCGCGCGGTCGAACGGTCGCCTGGCGCCATGGAGCAGCACGCCGAACTTGGACATGTTGTCTTTGATTTCTTTGCTGCCTGCCTCCAGCATCGCCATGGCCTCTTCGGGCGTCTGGGCGGCGCGGATATCATCAGCCCGCCTGAGTCCGGCGCTGATGTCGATCACGTCCTCAATGGTGCGCCCGCCCTCGGGCTGAGTTGCCTCAAGACCTTTTCGTGGCTTGAGACGGCCGTCCTCGCCTATGTCGCTGCGACGGGCGATCCGAAGCTGGCCATCGTCGGCCTTGACAAGGAGCGTGTCGGACATGGCGTCCGTCCTTCTGACCTGCCATTCCTCCCAACCCTATCATTATCCGCCTAATTCAGGCGCTCCGCAAGCTATTCGCGCCTTGGTTGTTGGCAACACACGATAGGACCGCCGTAGGCAACATGTGATCTGTCCGGTTTAGAACGGGGCCAAAGAGAAGGGCTTCGATGAGATGGACGGAGGTTGTGAGTGCCGGAACCATTCTCCCCCAAATGTGCCGTTTGAAAAACCCAGCCCTGTGGATTAAGGGGATCAAGGATACGCCTTTACCCACGTCCCCACGGGCCCAACAACATCAATAGAAGCGGCCAATTCAATTTGCTCTCGACACACCACATAAGATTGCGTACATTGGCTGGGTTTAAGTCAAAGATTGTTGATGCAGGTCAAGGCACTTCTGTCCGAGGGGCGGGCTCGATTGGTTGAACTTGACCTGAAACCATCGTAGGGGGGAGCGACCTGTTATGACCGAGATGATGAAAGCGGCCTTATTCGTCGAACCGGGACGGATTGTCCTGGACGACAAGCCCATACCCGATGTCGGGTCGAACGATGCGCTGATCCGTATCACAACCACGACCATCTGCGGGACCGATGTCCACATTCTCAAGGGCGAGTATCCCGTGGCCAAGGGCCTTACTGTGGGGCATGAGCCCGTGGGTGTAGTCGAGAAGCTCGGCGCAAATGTCCAGGGATACGTGGAAGGCCAGCGGGTGATTGCCGGGGCCATTTGTCCCAGCGGCCATTCTAATGCTTGTCTCGACGGCCTTCATTCCCAGGACGGGCAGAGCGGGGCTCATGGCATCAAGCCCTTGGGCGGCTGGCGCTTTGGTAACACGATAGACGGTGCGCAGTCCGAGTACCTGCTGGTGCCGGACGCCATGGTGAACTTGGCGCCTGTGCCGGACGGACTGACCGACGAGCAGGTGCTCATGTGCCCGGATATCATGTCAACGGGCTTTGCCGGAGCCGAGTCAGGGAACATCAGGATCGGCGACACGGTGGCGATTTTTGCCCAGGGGCCGATCGGTCTCTGCGCCACTGCGGGAGCAAAGCTCAAGGGTGCTACCACGATCATCGCCGTTGAGACCGTCCCGGAACGCATCGAGATGGCGAAGCGCATCGGTGCTGACATCGTGATCGATTTTAAGAATGCCGATCCGGTCGATGAAATCATGCGGGTCACGAACGGTCGCGGTGTTGACGTGGCCATCGAAGCTCTAGGGCTGCAATCGACTTTCGAGAATTGCCTCAGGGTTCTCAAGCCAGGCGGAACGTTGTCGAGCCTTGGCGTCTATGCGGATGACCTTACGATCCCGGTTGCCGCGTTTTGCGCAGGGCTGGCAGAGCACAAAATCGTCACATCTCTCTGTCCCGGTGGGAAAGAGCGGATGCGTCGCCTCATGAATGTGGTTGCTTCGGGACGCATCGATCTTGAGCCGCTGGTCACTCACCGCTTCAAGCTCGAGGAGATCGAACAGGCTTACGAGCTTTTTGCAAACCAGCGGGACGGCGTCCTGAAAGTCGCCATAACCCCTTAGGGGCGAGTGTTTGACCGGGGTTTCTTGCCGTCGTCCGCAGCCGGTACGGATGACGGCTTGAATCCGGGCCTGCGGGACGGCCTGTTCGGCTAAGGCGCTCCCGGCAACCAAAGATCTGTCACATCCCCTCGGTCTCGATATCGATCAGGCGGCCGCAGTGCTTGCAGTGCACGGCGTCCGGGTCGTGCCGCTTGAGGCCGCAGTCAGGACAGCGATATTGGACCTTTTGCGGGTGGAATATGGTCTGTATCAGACGCAGGAATAATCCGACACCGACCACCATGATGGTCACCGACAGGAAGTGCCCCACATCGCCCTGAAGCGTGATGTCGCCAAATCCGGTGGTGGTTAGGGTGGCGACGGTGAAGTAGAGCGCGTCCATATAATTCTCGATCTGCGGGTTATGATGCACCTGCAGGACATAAACCAGAGCCGTGATGAAGAAGATGAAGACGAACAGGCTGAGAATGCTCTGCACGACCTGTTCGTTGCGGGCGAAGAAGCGGAAGTTCCGCCGGAGATCCGCCAATACGCGATAGGAGCGCAGCAACCTTAGCACCCGGAGCACGCGCAGGAAGGCGAAATTCTCTATGAAGGCCGGCGCCAGCAAGGTGCCGATGACGATGACATCGGCAATCACCAAAGGCCGCCATAGGTACTTCAACTTCTTCTCTGCGATCCAAAAACGGGCCAAGAAGTCGGCGATCATGACCACGGCAATGCCGTAGTCGATGGTAAGGTAGAGCGCTTCGTGCTCCACCATTGACGACCAGATGAAGAAGGCAACCGTGCTGATGTCAAAAGCCATCAGGCAATAACGGAAGACCTGCGCCCCCCTCGAACGACCTTCATAAAGAAGGTGGAGACGATGTCGGAGTGTGCGGTCCCGAAGACGGCCGGACCGTTGGGATTCGGCGGCGCGGCCCTTGGCGCCTTTTCCTGTCGTGTCTTCGGCCATGCGCCCTTATCCTCGTTCATCGTTTCCAGGGGCGATATTAGGCCAAGCTTGCCATCCCTGCCAACGCCCGGCGTTGCCAAGGACCCGGCGCCGGGGCAATATCTCCCCATGAGTTCCATGCCCCGCCACCACAAGGCAACCATCGCCGTCTTCCTCGTCCTTTGGGGGGCGACGGCCGTCGCCGTCTGGCTGAGCACTTGGCGCTGGGTGTGGTGCATAGCGGTGATCGTCATCTCCATCCCCTTTTACGCTCGGATCACCGAACGCTGCATCGCGCCCCGGATGGAAAAGTGGGTGGACGAAAAATAGGGAACTCCGGTCAGGTCCCATGGAAGGGCGGACGCCACCTGTTCTCCAAGGCCCCATAGGGCGATGGAGACCGACAGTGAATGGCACCGGAGGGGCCTAGCGAGAAAAGAGCGGTTCAAGGGTGTAAGGCGGGAATAGGCCAGGCCGGGCGGCGCCGCCAGATTGGCGGCTGCGACCTTATTCCATCTGGCGTGCCGCCGTTTGGGAGGTCTTCGCTTCAGGCCGGAGGCTCAGTCTTACGAACGGCACCTGATTTGGCAGGGTCTTTCCCTTCACAATCGACCTCATCGCCCGCGGTGCATGGTCGCCCACCAAGAGGATGTCGAGCGGGGGCACGTTCGGGGACTGAGCGATGGCCACAACATTGCTCATCACCTCGTCCCAGTATTCGGCCATGACGCAGGTCTGGCGCGGAAGGCCAAGGCCTTCGCAGTCGATGGCGTTGCCGAAACCGGAGCTTCTTCTGGCCGGATAATGCGAGTTGAGGGTCAGCCAGTAATACAAAGACGGACCGTCACCGCTTTCCAGGCGTTGTCTGATCTCGTCGCCAATGAGGCGGTCGCAATAGCCTGCAATCGTGCCGCCACAACGGGCCTTTGAGCCTTTGACGGCCAGATTCTCTAGGAACACGCTTTCCGTGAACCCGATGGTGGGATACCAATCGGAGCGATCGAAGAATTCCCGCGTGTAGCCGTGGTACGCCACTGTTTCCAGGCCCTGCTCCAGGAACCTATTGGGGAGACATTTGGCGGGATCGAAGCTGGAATCGCCGATGTCGAGGTAGGATCGACGAGTCTGGCAGAGTTCCCGCATTTCGGCCCAGGTTGTGGAGCCCGAGTAATAGACGGACCCGCGCACCACGGAATATCGGTCGAGGATATCCGGGGCGTCGAAACGGGAGAATAACGCATCGTTGATCAGGGCGTCTTTGAAGGCGGGGAGGGCTTCGACCAAGACGATGAGCGTCCGGCGTTCTTCCGAGAAATCGATGTTCTCCATCAGCCCGGATTTGGCGAGGGCACTTTCGAAGTCGATCTCCGCCGCCTGCACCTTCCCCCATGGCATATTGTCCGGAAAAAGGGGGATGGAGCAAGCAACCATGTTTATGGCCATGAGCGCTAAGATACCGGCGCTGACGTGAGTTCGGTCGCGACCGCTCATGGGCCCCATCTTCCAGGCGAAAACCGGCACCGCCAAGGCGGACAGGAGAAAGACGGCGCCAACCAGCACATAAGGCAGGAAGGCGAAGGGGTTGATATCCAGAAGATTGGGAAGCGCGGCAACAATCTCGCGAAACATCATGCCGAAGAAGATGGCCGTGAAAAACACCCCTTCGGTGGAAAGCAAAGATACATACGAAACAAATATAAATGATATAAGCACTCTACTTAGAGCGTCTGAATCTATTTTTATCGACGCGGCCATAAAAAGTACTAAATACATAAATATAAAATTATGCCGCGGCCATTCAAATATTTCTCCCATAACTACAAATGGGAGGCTTGGTATTATTCCCCATAGAAGAAATGCCTTGATAGCTCTTCGGCTCGGAATTAGCCGCTGCATCTATTGCCTCCACAGGACATGTTGAGGGGGGAGCGGAAGGCCGAAAAGCGCGACTGTGTCGGAAAAGATCGGCGTCGCCAGGAACCTGGGCGCCGCGAAATCGATAAGCGTTGCTCGTAAGGAGAAAATCCATGAATATTTACTTATTTCTGCAATAGGATTTTGCAAAAACTCCAACTGATGTGAGTGGGAAGTAGTGTTTTTTTGATGTTTTATAAGAAAAAAATGCATTTAAATGATTATCCTGTTCATCCAAATCTTCGATGAAAGATAGCTGATAACAATCAAGGAGGCAATCGTTGAGGGGCCAGCATATCCGAAACGCCTGTCCGTGATAGAGGTGAGGCAAAATCCTTAAATCGACATTCCCCAGGTAACTCCCAAACTCGGCCTCGATGGTAGCCAAGCAGGACGAGCACAGGTTCGTCAGGCCGTCTATATGGCCGCCTTGATCGCCGTGCGGCACAATGCCGCCATGAAACGAAAATACCAAGCCCTCATCGAAAACGGAAAACCGCCTAAAGTCGCCCTCACCGACATCATGCGAAAACCTATAATCTTGGCAAATGCCTTAATCATGGACGGTCGGACCTGGTCAGAAGTTTGTCCTTGCGGATAACGGATGCTCTAGCCGCGCGCCTTGGCGTAGCCAATACCTTCGAGCGCCGTTTCGATTTCTTCCAGGATGACGGGATCGTCAATGGTGGCGGGCATCTTGTACTGTTCGTTGTCGGCGATCTTCTGCATGGTTCCGCGCAGGATCTTGCCCGAACGCGTCTTGGGCAGACGCTTGACCACGGAGGCCTGCTTGAAGGCGGCGACGGGGCCGATCCTCTCGCGGACGAGGCCGATCACCTCCTTGACGATATCGGTCTCAGCCCGGTCGACCCCGGCCTTGAGAACCAAAAAGCCAACGGGAAGCTGGCCCTTCAACTGGTCGGCGACGCCGATCACGGCACATTCGGCAACGTCGGGGTGCGAGGCCAGAACCTCTTCCATGCCACCGGTGGAGAGCCGATGCCCCGCCACGTTGATGATGTCGTCGGTGCGGGCCATGATATACAGGTAGCCCTCATCGTCGATGTAGCCCGCGTCCGCCGTCTTATAGTAGCCGGGAAACTCGTCCAAGTAGGCCTCTTTGAAGCGCTCGTCGGCGTTCCACAGCGTCGGCAATGTCCCGGGCGGCAGGGGTAGTTTGCAGCAAAGGGCACCGATGTTGCCGTTCGGCACCTCGTTGCAGGCGTCATCCAGCACCCGCACGTCCCAGCCCGGCGCCGCCTTGGTCGGCGAACCGGGTTTTACCGGATAGGGGTGCAACCCCATGCAATTGGCGGCAATGGACCAGCCGGTTTCGGTCTGCCACCAGTGATCGATGACGGGAACCTTCAGATTGTCCTCCGCCCAGTGGAGCGTATCGGGGTCGGTGCGCTCGCCGGCGAGGAACAGGGTCTTGAAGCCCGACATGTCGTATTGGCCGAGAAGCTTGGCTTCCGGATCGTCACGCTTGATGGCCCGGAAGGCCGTGGGCGCGGTGAACATCACCTTGACCTTGTGCTGACTGATGACCCGCCAGAAAACTCCGGCGTCCGGGGTGCCCACCGGCTTGCCCTCGAAGACGACGGTGGTGTTCCCGTTCAGCAGAGGCCCGTAGACGATATACGAATGGCCGACCACCCAGCCCACATCCGATGCCGACCAGTAGACATCGCCAGGTTCCACGTTGTAGACCGCCTTCATGGTGTACTTGAGCGCCACCATGTGCCCGCCGTTGTCACGCACCACGCCCTTGGGCCGGCCGGTGGTGCCGGAGGTATAGAGAATGTAAAGCGGGTCCGTCGCCTTGACAGTCACGCACTTGGCCGGCTCGGCCTCGGCCACCGCGGTCCCCCAATCGGAGTCCCGGCCCGGCGTCAGCTCGCAGGTTTCTTGCTCACGCTGCAGAATGATACAGGCGTCGGGTTTGTGGCTGGCGGCATCGATGGCGCCGTCCAAAAGCGGCTTGTAAGGAATGATTCGGGCCGGCTCGATGCCACACGACGCCGACACGATGACCTTGGGCTTGGCGTCGTCGATTCGCACCGCGAGTTCGTTGGCCGCGAAACCGCCGAAGACGACCGAATGCACGGCGCCCAGTCGCGCGCAGGCCAGCATGGCAATCACCGCTTCAGGCACCATGGGCATGTAGACGATCACCCGGTCTCCCTTGCCCACACCTCGCGTCCTGAGTGCGCCGGCGAACCGGGCAACAGCATCCTTGAGTTCGGAATAGGTGAGGGTCTTGATCACCCCGCCGATGATCGGGCTGTCATAGATAATGGCGGCCTGATCACCGCGCCCTTCGTCCACATGCCGGTCGACGGCGTTGTAGCAGGTGTTGCATTCACCGCCCACGAACCAGCGGTAGAACGGTGCGTTGGACGAGTCCAAGACCTTGTCCCATTTTTTGGTCCAGATGATGTCTTCGGCGATCTCGCCCCAGAACCCGTCGGGATCTTCGAGTGAGCGCGTGTGGGCGTCGATATAACGGTCGGTCATGGTTATCTCCCCTTGTGTGACCGGAATTTGACCGAATGTGCGAGGCGTCGGAAGTTTGGGACAATTCGCCTGCATATACAAAGGGGCTGTCGCCCTTTTTTTCGGCGGCCGATCTTTTTTTGGGGCAGGAACCTGGTTTTGACCTGCCAAAACCCAAACGACCGGATTCCCCGACCCGGCCGTTGAAACGGTCTTCGATCTCCCGTGGCCTCTCGGGTTTTCCCGGAACGGATGAAAAGTGGGTTAGCTTCCCGCTTGGAGAGCGGCAATCTCGTCTTTAATTCTCAACTTTTGTTTTTTGAGGGCGTGGATGGTGACATCGTTGGGGTGAGGTCTGTTTTCTTCTTCTTCGATTTTGGATTCGAGAGCGTGGTGCTTGGCTTTTAATGCTTCGATCCGGTCATCAAGGCTCATGGCAGAGTCCTCCATATAATGAGCGATTCACCGTAGTTCCATAATAACGGAATTCCCTGGATCTTGCCAGGGAAAGCTCTTCCCTTAGCGCAAACGTGAGTCATCTGCTATACTCCGGACATGGACGAAACCAAGGCCATCCAGGGGCGATTGGCTCGGCTCATGGCTGAGCATCTGGACCTGGACGATGTCATCAAGCGGCTGCTCGAAGATCCGGACGCCGATGCGCTGCAAGTACAGCGCACGAAGAAGCGCAAGCTCAAGCTGAAGGACGAGATCAGCCGGCTGGAGAACCAGCTTTTGCCGGATATCATTGCCTAAGTTTTCCTACTCCCTTTCCCACGGCGTACGGGTTTCGCGCTCGATTTCGTCGCTCTCCTGGGAAATGAGATCCTTGTCGGCTGCGTCCAGTATTTCCTCCACCGTCTGCTCCTGCGTGATAATGCGCACACCGGTCCCTACTTCGACACTGAACGGTTGCCCCTGCCATTTCGGGGTCAGTTCTTCCAGACGCGTCTTAATCTCGGTCGTCTTGGCGGTCGCCCCATCCTCCTCCGCGAGGGCCAGGATTACCCCGAAATCGCTGCCGCCCAGCCCCCCCACCGCATCAGTATCCCGCGAATCCCCGAGCAGGGTCTCGGCCACCAGATATTGCAGCGAATCCAGGGCCCGGCGCCCGAAGCGGCGACGCACGGTCTCGGCGTTACGCAGGTGCAACAGCACGAGGGCAGAGGAGGTCCCCGTCCGCTTCACATGGGCCAGGGCGTGCTCGATCTGGCGGACGAAGGCGCGGCGGTTCATGATGGGAAGGTAGGAGTGGCTATCCACCGTCTGCTCCAGCCAGTTGACGTGCTCCTGCGCCAGGTCGAGCTCGCTGTGCTCGTGGGCCAGTTCCTCGGACATGCGGTTCAGCGCCTCCTGCACCGCCGCCGTCAGCTCTCCCGGCGGGATACCCATGATGTTGGCGTAGTCGGCCACGGTGCGTCGTTTGGGCGTCTTGATGATAGTGGAGGGAATGTCATGATAGGTCCCCGGGGGGCGGCGCTGCCAGCGCGGACGGCGGTCGGACGGCTTGACAATGTGGATGGTGTCGAGATCTCTCTCGACCGCTCCGGGGTTGCGGATGTTGGTGGTGCCGAAGTCGTCGTCAGCCATTCTGAGATTCCGTGCCTCCGAAGAACTACCGATGGAATTCTACCACACCCGGCAAAGGCGGCGCGATGCTTGCGTGTGCCCGTCCGCTCCCTATAATGCCGCCCTTCGCCAACCCGGATGCGAAAGGAAACGAGGCGATGACGGATACACCTTCGGTTGGCATCATCATGGGCAGCCAGTCGGACTGGAGCGTTATGCGTGCGTGCGCCGACATGCTGGAGAGCTTTGGCGTGGCACACGAGGTCCGCATCATCTCGGCCCACCGCACGCCGAAGCGGCTCGACCACTATTGCGCCGACGCCAAGGAGCGTGGGCTCAAGGTCATCATCGCCGCCGCCGGCATGGCCGCGGCCCTACCCGGTGCCGCCGCCGCCCTGACCCCGCTGCCCATTCTGGGCGTTCCCATGAAGGGCGACCTGATGGGTGGCCTGGATGCGCTCCTGGCCATGGTCCAGATGCCGGGCGGCATTCCCGTCGGCACCCTGGCGGTAGGCAAGGCGGGCGCCAAGAACGCGGCCATCCTGGCGGTGTCCATCCTGGCGCTTTCGGATGACAGTCTGGCCCGGAAGCTCGATATCTTCCGCACAGAGCAGACCGCCGGTGTCCCGGAGACACCCAGAGACGACTGAGGTCAAAGTGTCCGACGCCCGGGAGCGGGGGGGCTCTGCTTCGGGATTCCTACCGCTTGGCCAATCGTTCCCAAGGTATCTTGAACCCGCCCTCCGGTCGGTCTTAGACTGTGCGCGGGAATGACCCCGGCAGCCAACAAAAACAAGTGGCGGATCGTGAACGAAGCACTTCCCCAGCAGAAGCTTTTACTCGAACTGCTCGTGATGTCGGGCGATATCGCTGTTGCTGACGACAGCACGGGAACCATCCTGGAACGCACGCTCAATGAATGCCTTGAGCATGGCTGGATCGAAACCAGGATGTTTGGCGCTGGATTCCACAAGATTTCCATTACGTCCAAGGGGCGCGATAAGACCAAGCCCCGTTAGGCGGACGGACCGTCGTTCTTCATCAGCCGTCTGCGCATGCGCCGCAGCCCCAGCCACGCCAGTCCGGCTATCACGGGAATGGCGAGACTGGTGCCGACGTCGACATCGAGCGTCAGCCCCTGGGTCTTACCGGCCTTGAGAGCATACCGCACCAAGCCCGCCAGGTAATAGCTGATGGCGACCACCGAAAGCCCCTCCACGGTCTCCTGTAGGCGCAGTTGCAGCCGGACGCGCTGGTTCATGGAGCGCAACAGGTCGCGGTTCTGTTCCTGCAAGGCGACCTCGACCCGGGCCCGAAGCAGAGTCGCGCTGCGGGTCGCGCGGCCCGACAGGTTTTCGATGCGTTCGGCCACGGTGGTCGCGCGTCGCATGGCGGGGGTCAGATGACGGCTCATGAACTCGGAGAAGGTCTGCAGTCCCTCGATGCGCACCGGACGCAGGTTGCCCAAGCGTTCCTTGACCAGGGCGTGATAGGCACGCGCGGCTCCGAAACGGTGGCTGGTGGCGGCCGCCACATCCTCGATCTCCGCGGCCAGGGCAGAGAGTTCTTTCAGCAGGTCGGCGGCTGATCCTCCGTCGGGATCGGCCGCAGTGCGGGTCGCGATATCTGCCAGTCGCCTGTCGGCACCGAACAACTGCGGTGCCGCTTCGCGCGCCGTGTCCTGGGCCAGCAGCGCCATCAGCCGGTAGGTATCGATCTCCAGTAGCCGCTGCACGTGGCGTCCCGCTTGGCGCCGCGTCATGGAACGGTCGCGGACCAGGATGCGCGAGAAACGGTCATCGTGGAGGCGGAAGTCGGACCACGCAGTCCCCGCGCCACCGGCGATATCACATCCCATGAAGGTATGTCCCGAGAAGAGGCGCGCCAACTCCTCGGGTGTCAGTTCCGGCGTTTCGTGGCATTCGATGGCGACATGTACTGCGCTTACCACATGACCGGGTAGAGCGTCGAGCCAGTCCTTGGGCACTAAGTCGAACACCGGGTGTAAGAAGGGATGCTCGAAGACCTCGCGGCGATGGAAGGTGTAGGTGGAAAATTCCGTGTGCCGTTCCCAGCGCAACCGGAACGGGCCGAGATCGGCACGGAAGAAGGTCGCTCCATCGGGAGGTGTCGGAGCCCCGAACTTGGTACAGAGCGCAGCCACATGCGCCCGGTCTCCGTCCGCCCCGTCGACGCCGGTCAGTACGGCCAGATGCGATGCCCGCTCCGGCGGCAGCAAGTGCTCGTAGGGCCTGGCGTGCAGTTCAAGGACCAGGGCTTCGCGGTCGGGATGTTCTCTCATGATGTTCTCTTACGGGTGCAGTATAAGGCGCGGTACGGCGATGGCACGCAAAAAACCCCCTTTGCCGGAAAGGCAAAGAGGGTGTCAGTTCCGCATCGGGTAAGCCGAAGTTTCACCCCTCTGGCGTTTGGGGTGCCTCTCCCCCCTCCGCCGATGCTTCCGGCTTCGCAGGGGTCACGGGTTGAGCCGCTGCCCCGCCATGCACCGTTCCTGCCTTGGCGCGTGCTACGGCAATGACCTTTTCCAGGGCTTCTTCGGTGCAAAGCCCCAGGCCGACCGGATTGCGGGGCTTGATGTTGGGGGTGTTCCAGTGGCTCTTGTCGCGCACCGCGGTGATGGTCGTCTTGGTAGTGCCGATCAGTTTGGCGATCTGGGCGTCCGTGACTTCGGGATAGTTCTTCAAGATCCAGGCGATAGCATCGGGTCGGTCGCCGCGCTTGGAAACCGGGGTATAGCGTGCCCCCTTGGCCTTCGGCGCCAATTCTATGAACGGTTTGGCCGGGTTGAGCCGTGCCGAGGGGTCGGCCTGGCAACGTTCCAGTTCCTCCTTGGTCAGTTCACCGGCGGTGACCGGGTCCAGACCCCGCATACCCACCGCGACCTCTCCGTCGGCGATGGCTTGGATCTCAAGCGAATGGAGGCCGCAGAAGTCAGCGATCTGCTCGAAGGTCAGCGCGGTGTTCTCGACCAGCCAGACGGCTGTAGCTTTTGGCATGAGGGGGTGGCTCATCGTCGCCTCTTGGGTTCTTGGGGATGCAAGACCAATGGGGCGCCCCTGTAAGGGACGCCCAACTTGGGACTTACAGGCTCGCGGAGCGGTTGTCAAACGGTGAGCACGATCTTTCCGATGTGCTGCGAACTTTCCATCATGTAGTGGGCGTCCGAGGCGCGTGCCAAAGGGAAGGTGGCGTGGATGATGGGGCGGAGGGTGCCGTGTTCGATGAGTGGCCAGACGCGTGTTCTAAGGGCGGCGGCTATTTTCGCCTTTTCGGCCACCGGGCGGGCGCGGAGCGTCGAGCCGGTCACGATCAGACGTTTGAGCATCACCGGCATCAGGTCGATCTCGACCTTGGAGCCATTAAGGAAGGCGATCTGTACAAGGCGCCCGTCCGGGCCCAGCGCCTTGAGGTTCCGTTGGACGTAGTCCCCGCCCACCATGTCCAGAACCACGTCGACACCGCGGCCGTCGGTGAAGGCCTTGGCGGCAGCGACGAAGTCTTCGTCCTGGTAGTTCACGGCGATCTCGGCGCCGAGATTCCGGCAGGCTGCACATTTCTTCTTGCTGCCGGCGGTGGCGATCACCCGGGCACCGTAGGCGCGGGCCATCTGGATGGCGGTGGTGCCGATGCCGCTGGAGCCGCCATGGACCAGGAGGGACTCGCCAGATTTCAAGGCGCCCCGGTCGAAGACATTGTGCCAGACGGTAAAGCATGTTTCTGGCAGGGCTGCCGCCTCGACCGTTTCCAGTCCCCGAGGCACGGGTAGGCATTGGGGGGCGGGCGCGACGCAGTATTCAGCATAGCCGCCCCCGGCCACCAGGGCGGTGATGGGGTCGCCCTCGTGCCAGCCTTCCACATCCTTTCCCAGGGCAGCGACGGTTCCCGATACCTCGAGACCGGGGATGTCCGTTACGCCGGCAGGCGGGGGATACAGGCCCTTTCTTTGGAAGACGTCTGGCCGGTTGACTCCCGCGGCCACGACGCGGATCAGGATTTCCGCAGGGCCGAAGCGGGGCATGGGACGCGTTGTAGGGCGCAGACCCCCGGACTTGCCGGGCTCGGATATCTCAATGCAGTCGATTATTTTTGGAAGATCGTTGAGCATGGGTTTCCACTCTTTGTCCCGAACCAGCTTTCCAGTATCCTTCAATGTTGAGGCCAAGGGAAGGAGATGGTTGTATGGACCCGGAAGAATTGGAACCTCGCAAGAAAAAACCGGCGCTCAAGGACTTGGGGGTGATGTCCATCGAGGCGCTGGGTGAGTACATCGAAGAACGGGAGGCGGAGATTGCGCGTGCCCGCCAAGCCATCACGGCCAAGGAAGCGGCCCGCGCCGGTGCGGAGACGTTTTTCAAGGAGTGATCAACCATTATACGGCGTCAACAAACAGGCGTTCCGGCAGATTGGCCGTCCTGATCGCACGACGGTGAGGTAACCCGATGGTTCCGAGTGCGTCAGCATCTTCTTCGCCGGGTCGCGGGAAATCGAAAAACGGTGCGCCGCTTCGCGCCGGCTCAAATCATCAACATGGCACGCACGCCGAACGCGTAGGTAAAGCTCCACGGAATACATCCTCCCGCCTTCCAACCCGAAAAGGACCGAAGGCTACAGGTGGCAGAGTTTTCCTCCGCCCGCAGCAGGCCAGATCCCACCGCGTCTGTGGACTAATTTGTTGCCGCCGCATACATTGAATTTTGTTTCGAATACTGGGATTTAAGGAAAGTCTTATGGACCCGCGTGTTAAAAAATTGATGGCGGAAAAAAAGTGGCGGCAAGCCGCTGATATCCTTCGTGCCGACCTAGAGAAAAACCCATTTAATGTGGACGCACGTTTCCATTTCGCGTTCGCGCTCTGCGGGGGAGGTCAGAAAACGGAGGCTCTAAATCACTATCTGGCCGTTTTGGGTCTTGAACCGAAACATTTCGCCGCCAGAAACAATTTGGGGAATTTGCTGCTGTCGCAGGGACAGGCCGACCTTGGCGCGGATTGTTTCCGCAAGGTCTTGGAGATTAATCCGGATCACGCAAATGCATTGATGATGCTTGGGCTCTTCTTGGCCAACACCGGCGAGAAGAAGGAAGCGGTTGTGCTTTTGCGCAGGGCTATCAAACAAAACCAGAATTTGGATAATGTTTATTCGGTATTGGGGGGCGTATTGGCTGACTTGGGCCATTTTGACGAAGGTGCGGAAGCCTATCGTAAGAGTATCGACCAGAAACCCAGAGGCTTGAACCATAACAACTTGGGAGACGTCTACCTTAAACAAGGACGCCCCAAGGAGGCGGAGCGGCAATTCCGCGCCGCGCTGGAATACGAGAACGGGCCGACCGCAGCGTCTATTCACAGCAATATCGTGATGACGGCCCATTTTATCGACGAACACGACGAATCTGCACTAGCGGCGGAGTTGAGTTCCTGGGCGAACCGTCACGAAGCGCCTTTGAGAGCCAAACCACGGCCTTTCGCCAACTCGGCGGAGCCGGACCGGCGGTTGCGGGTCGGTTATCTTTCCGCCGATTTCTGTCGCCATCCTGTGGGTTTTTTCTGGTTGCCTGTTCTGAAGTCGCATGATCCGGATCGGTTTGAGTCCTTTTGTTATTCATCGACGGCCAAACCCGACAATGAAACGGAGAAGTTCAAGGCCGCCGCTATGAACTGGCGCGATGTCACGTCAGTGCCCCATGCTCCCCTCGCGGAACGAATCCGCCAGGATGGCATAGACATTCTGGTCGATTTGTCTGGGCATACGGCAAAGAATCGCTTGCTGGTGTTGGCCCGCCGCGCGGCACCGGTTCAAATTGTCGCCGGCGGCCATTTTTGTTCGACCGGCATGACCGAAGTGGACTATTTGGTCGCTGACGGAACCCATGCTCCGGAAGGATCGGAACGGGAGTTTTCCGAACAGCTGATCCGTTTGCCGGATAGCTATGTATGCTATGCCCCATCCTCGTGTGCACCGCCCATCACGGATTTGCCGGCGGGCGGGGGAAATCCGATCACCTTTGGGTCCTTCAACAGGCTTTCAAAGATATCGCCCCGGATCGTGGGGCTTTGGGCCCGCGTGTTAGAGGCTGTGCCCAGTTCCCGGTTTCTATTGCGCGCAAAAGCCTTATGCGATCCTGGAACGGCGGCACTGTGTCGGAAATGGTTCGAAGACTGCGGGATCGACGGAACCAGGATCTTTATCGGGCCTGGCGCGGCGCATGAAAATTTTTTGGGAGCGTATAATAGCCTGGATATTTCGCTTGATACCTTTCCCTACTCTGGTGGGCTGACGACGCTGGAAGCATTGTGGATGGGGGTGCCGGTGGTGACGCTGCCGGGCAAGAGTTTTTGCGGCAGGCATAGCGCCAGCCATCTGAGCGTCGCGGGACTACCCGAACTCATCGCCAAGAGCCCGGAGGAATTTGTCGAGATCGCCCGTGACTTGGCCAATGACCGTGATCGCCTGGCTGGCTTGCGGAATAGTATGCGTGATCGCATGAGAGCATCTCCACTGCTTGATGGCAAAGCGTATACCCACCATCTGGAAGCTGCCTACCGTAAGACTTGGCAGACCTGGTGCTCAGCTCTTGACGCTGCTCCGGGCAATCGCAACGCGAGCAACCGCGCAAACCAATGAATTTTGTCGCTTCCGTAACGAAGAAGAAGCGCATCGCCATCCCCTGCATCATGCCGTACTAAATTGACGCTCCCCTATTCGATGGACGAACCCTGAAATGACTCTTCCCGTCCCCATCGTAGCATGAAAAGGGCCCGGGGGTGCCCCGGGCCCTTTTGGTCATGTGACGAAAACGCTTAGGCCGCCTTTTTTTCGATGGTCTTGGGTTTGGCGTCCGTGTCGATCGTGATGCCGCGCGCCTTTTTCTCTTCCGGGACCTCGCGCTTGAGCTCGATATGCAACATCCCGTTGATCAGGCTCGCGCCCGGGACCTTGATGTGCTCGGCCAGTTCGAAGCGTCGCGTGAAGGTGCGCGTCGCGATGCCGTGGTGCAGATAATGCGTTTCTCCATCGCCCTTGTCCGTATTACCGGAAACGAAGAGCGTGTCCTCCTTGACCGAGATCTCCAAGTCGTCCTCGGCGAAGCCAGCGACCGCCATGGTGATGCGGTAGGCGTCCTCGCCGACCACCTCGATGTTGTAGGGCGGATAAGCGGTCGCCTGATCGTTCATGTGTGTCATGGCCGCATCCATCTGGCGTTGGACCCGGTCGAAGCCGACGGCGAAACGGTGAAGGGGAGTGAAATCTATCGTACGCATGGCCATATCCTCCTTTGCGAAGCGATTTGGTGTCACCGGGGCCACGCACCTGCGTCGACCCCATTCAAGTTGCGAAGACGAACCCTGATCTGAGCGGCATCCACCTTCCCACCTGATGTAGGTCCGGAATGGGAGTCGTGCAAGGGGGGGGAGGTCACCCCCAGGCCGCCAGCACCGGTTCCCGTCTCTGCCCTGAGCGGAAGAGCCGACCATTGATGGCCGAAAGCTTCTCTGCGGCGGACTGAATTTTGGGGCGTCCTACGTCGGGCGTATGATGCAGGACTTGGCGCTGGAGATTGGAAACGTCCACTTCATCGCAATCCACTAGGCCGATGCGACCCACTCCGGCCGCCGCCAGATAAAGCGCTAGAGGCGCCCCCAAACCGCCCGTACCAATGCACAGCACGCTGGCGTTCTTCAGCTTTTCCTGCCCAGCTAGTCCGACTTCGGGCATGATGAGATGGCGGCTGTATCTCCTGATTTCCTCTTTAGTGGAGTATACTAAGAAAATAAATTTTTCGATGTGCATATGATTAAGATCATACTGGCGCCTAACATTTCCGTATGAAGATGCAGTTGCCCAGACAGAAACTACCGGGCGGGAAAAGGTTGAATTGGAACGGGCAATGCAATTGCGGTATTTGCTGCGGGAACTTCTTCATCGGCCGGGCCGGGCGGTCGCGACCTCGGTCAGCATTGCGCTCGCCTCGCTGCTGGCGATCGCGGCCTTGGCCGTCGCCGACGCTTATTCCACCGGTCTTCAGCAGCCCTTGCGCTCGGTGGGGGCGGGGATGATCGTGCAGTTGACGGGAGGCATCCCTCCCAAGCTGGAAGGCATCGTGTTTCCCCATCCGAACGCCATGCTTCCGCCGGACGGCGTAATGCGGATCGAAGCCGAGGTGGACGGTGCTGTTCGCAGGGCGGTCTACATGTGGGACATTGCCCCGTCAGGTTTCATTTCCGCTCTGGGCGTGGACGTCAAAGGTCTTGACCGGCTCGATTCCAGCCTGGAAGCCGGGCGAAGGCCAGCGCCCGAAGCGTCAGGCGAAGCGCTGCTGGATGGCGATTACGCCCGCAGGTTGGGCAAGACGGTTGGCTCGACGGTCGCTGTCGGCGGCAAGGCCTTTACGGTGACCGGGATCGTCGATTCGGCGCTGACGGGAAAGGTCTTCCGTGCCGACGTCTATATGCCGCTGTCCCGCGCCCAGGGACTAGCCGCAGCATCGCCCCAGGTTGGCGCGCTCTATCCCTTCACCCCTAACGACGTGAACTTGTTGCTGGTGGATATCGAGCACGAGAACATTGAACGGCTGACTCATAGGGTCAGGGAAATCCTGGGGTCCAAGGCCGTCGTTTCCAGCGAGATGTCGCTACGTGATGCGATCGAGGGCGTATTCTTCCTGTCCCGGCGAATGGGGGTGTTTCTTGCCACAGTGGTTGGCGTCTTCGCTTTCGCCGTAATTCTGCGCGCGACCGCCACATCGGTGAACGAAAGGCGCACCGAAGTGGCCGTCCTCCAGGGGCTTGGCTGGCCGTGGTCGGCGATCCGCATGCAACTTGTGGCGGAAACGCTGGTATTGGCGGGTTTCGGAGCACTGCTCGGAACCGTGGGGGCCCTGGCCGTTCTGGTGTTTGTCGGGGCGATCGATATCGCCATCGACCTGCCGTGGGACATCACGTCCACTCCGCACTTCCTGGCCGAGGCACAAGTGAACCGGCAACAGTTGGTTAGCATTCCCCTGGAGGTCCCCATACCGGCAATGGCCGCCACCTGGGCGGCGGCGGTGGCAACGTCTGCTCTTGCGGTTTTGATTGCGGTCGGGCGCGCGCGCGCCTCTCCCTGGCATGCCCTGTCGGATGGTTAACGTTGGAGAAGTAATGTGGATCAGACAATTATAAGGCTGGAAGACGTGCGGAAATCCTATGGGACCGTGGAGGTTCTCAAAGGCGTCTCCCTGTCCGTCGAGGCGGGATCGTTCGTGGCGGTCACCGGCAAGTCCGGTTCCGGAAAGAGCACTCTGCTGGCATTGATATCCGGACTCGAGCCCCCCTCGGAAGGCCGGTTGTTCGTTGATGGCCGCGAGATTTCCGAAATGGACGACGAGTCCTTGTCCCGGCTGCGCCGCGAGACCGTCGGCATCGTCTTCCAGGGGTTCCATTTGATCCCCTCGCTGACGGCCCTGGAAAACGTCGTTCTACCCATGGCCGCCCGCAGGAAACGCCCATCCCGGGCTGCATGGGAGGAAGCACACAGCCTCCTCGCGCAGGTGGGAATGGACCGGCGTGCGGGCCACAAGCCCGGAGCGCTCAGCGGTGGCGAGAAACAGCGCGTGGCGATTGCCCGCGCGCTGATATCCCGCCCCAAGATCCTGCTGGCGGACGAGCCGACCGGCAATCTGGACGAGGCCACCGGAGAGGCGGTTTTGGACTTGCTTGGCACGACCTGTCGCGAGCAGGGAACCGCCCTGTTGATGGTGACGCACGACACCGACATTTCGGCCAGGGCTGACGCCGTTATCACCATCAGAGATGGGAGAAACTACCATGCGTAAGCTGTTTTGTCTGACGGGTCTCGTCCTGTTCCTGGTCGGGCCTGGGGTGGGCGCCTGGGCCAAATCACCCTTGATCGAGATCGTCGCTCTATCGCACTGGCCCGTCCAGGAGGCGCTGAAGCCGGTCCGCGAGATGCTGGCGAACTATTCCGGCGAGGTCGAGGTTGTCGAAACGGACGCCGAAAGCCGGGAAGGTGTCACCCGCTTGCGCTCGCTGGGGCTGAAAGGCCATGTTCCGCTGGCGGTGCTGGTCGACGGGGACTTCCGCGCTTTGCTCCCCGGTGGCCGACCCGTCAAATTCGTAGGCTTCCCCGCCAACGCCAATAGCCCCATGGGCCTGTCGGGCAGTTGGAGTGCCGCCGATCTCGAGAACGTGCTGACCAGCAAACTCCGCTGATATGTCCAGGGCGCGTTTCATTCTGAGGGAAATTAGCCACAGCTGGCGACGGACCCTGTTGATGGTGACCGGACTGGGGATGGCGCTCGCTTTGCCTCTGCTTCTCGACGCGCTGGGGCGAGGCTTCCTCGATCTTGCGCGTGCTCCGTTCGAGAAGGTCGGAGCACAGTTGATCGTCCAGCGCGGGGTGACCGGATCGGCGCTGCCCAAGGAGATGGGGATCATGCTGCCCTATTCCGCACAGGTCATCACAGATGCGGAATGGGAAACCGTTTCCGCCATGGACGGCGTCACTTCGGTGGCTGGCTTCGTCCAGTTGTGGAACCTGGGGGCGGGGCGGTTCTATACCCTGGGCGGGATTCCCCTGGACCCGGATGCGGCACTGATCGGGCCGGGAAAAGTGCGAGACTGGATCATTGCCGGACGCATGCCCCGACCGGGTGAGGCCGAAGCGGTGGTCGAACGCCACTACGCCGCTTTTTTCGGCCTGAAGCCGGGAACCCGGTTCGACGTCGGTGGCACCCCCTTTACCGTGGTCGGCATCGTTGACCTAAAAAGCCAGGTTGGCTCCAGCAATCTGTACCTGGACGTGGATGTTGCGCGCCGCCTGGGCAAGCTGGGCGCCAACGAGGTGAACCAGCTTTACGTCACCCTGTCGGCCAGCGCGCTTCCGGAAGGCGTCCGCGAGCAGATCGCCGCATCGCTCTCGAGCGGCTCCGTGATCTCTGCGGACGGTGTTTTACGGATGCTGGGCGGCATCGCCCAGACGCTTGGCGGTCTGCGTTCGGTGACGCTGGTGGGCTCCAGCGCTATCGCCCTGGGGCTGATCGCCGTCCTGGTCTACGGCACTTGGATCGAACGCCGGCGCGACGGAGCCGTTCTGGCCGCCCTAGGGTGGAGTCGGCGTACCATCCACGGCCACCTTGCCGCAGAAGTGGCTGTTCAGGGATTGCTGGGCGGGCTGCTCGCCCTGGCGTTCGCCGGCGTCGGTATGGCGGTACTGTCGTCGTTCGACTTCACTCTGCCGAAATACGTGGGCACCGAACTGCCGGTATCGTCCGCAACCGACACCGTCCTGCCGCCGCTGCGGCTTGGTCTGACGCTGACCGTTCCCGCTTGGAGCATGGCATTTTCGCCCTTGCTTGGAGCGACTCTCGCGGGTTTACTCTGCTGGATGTTCTCTAAACGGAACAAACGTGAGTCGCCGTGGCGCAGATTGAAAGCCGGGTAGGTCCCATGTCGTTGGCCGAATGGATAGAAAGCACGTTAGTGGGGGGACACCCCCAACGCCTGGAAACGAACCAATACCTTTTCTTCCAAGGAGACACCGCTCAGGCGGTTTACATCGTCATATCTGGGCGTGTCCGACTGCTCCGCCACCTCTCGAGTGGTGTCGAGGTATCGGTGCACACGGCACTGGCTGGCGAAACCCTGGCCGAGGCGGCGCTGTTCTCGGAGGTCTACCACTGCGATGCCGTTGCCGCCGAGAATTCGGTGGTTCTGGCCTATTCCAAGACCGCCCTGTGGGATGCGCTGGGCAACCCACCCAGCCTGATCCTTGCGCTGCTGGAAAACTTCGCCAGCCAGATCCACACCCTGCGCAGCCAGATCGAACTGCGCAACATCCGTTCCGCCAACGAGCGGGTCCTGAGGATGCTTCAACTCAAGGCGAGAAACGATGGGGTGGTCGCCTTCGACCGCCCGCTCAAGGACATAGCTCAGGAACTGGGCCTGACCCATGAGGCCTTCTACAGGTCCCTGACGGCCCTGGCCGCAGACGGCAAAATCATGCGGCTGGATGAACGGGTCATCCACCTTGTGGGCCGGGGAGCGGTGTATTGAGTGCCTGACCTTCCCTCGGGATTCCGGGGAAAGGTCATTCTTGCCGGCGCAAATGCCGCGCACGGTCTCGGAGACGAAGATCTGCCCTTTGCCCGCCTTGCCGACGATGCGGGCTGCCAACTGCACATGGGTCCCGAACAAGCCATCGCCCGGGCGTCCAGATGCCGATCCGTGGAGAGTACCTCGACCGCGCCGGTCAGGAACATGTTGACGCCGAGCTTGCGCTGGCGCCCCGCGAAGGTTCGTCTTCCGGATGCCCTTATTTGAGCCCGAAATCCTTGAACCGCTTGTTGAACGCGGCAAGACGGCCGCCTGCGTCGATCAGATGGTGCGCCCCGCCGGTCCAGGCCGGATGGGTTTTGGTGTCGACGTCAAGCTTCAAGGTGTCGCCCTCCGCACCGAGGGTGGATCGCGTCTTGAAGGTGCTTCCGTCGGTCATCACGACTTCGATCTCGTGATAATCGGGATGGATGTTCTTTTTCATGGCTTTGCTCCGACGTTGAAGGCGCTTTATATAGCCAAGGGTTTCCTCTCACGCAAGGGCGGAAGTCGGGTATTGGCAAGAGAGATTGGGAAGGTAACGGACATGGCGTTGGGTGAAAGCGACTTCGTAACGGCCGGAGTGAAAGTCCTGGAGGATCTGATGGACGCCCTCGAAGAGGGCTTGAGCGATTACCTGGAGGCCGATATCGAGAATGGAATCCTGACCGTTGAATTGGAGTCCGGAGGCCAATACGCAATCAACCTGCACCGGCCCAACCGCCAGATCTGGATGTCCTCACCGATGAGCGGCGCCTCACATTTCGATTACGACGAAACAAAGGGGCGTTGGGTGTCGACCCGCGGCGGCGAGGGACTCCACGACATGCTGTCCGCCGAGCTTTCGCGGGCCACCGGGGAGAATGTCCGTTTCGATTAGACCCCATGTCCTATTCGGACATGGGGTCTAATCCCGTTTCGGCGCCCGGAAGCTCAGCGCTGCCACCAGCAGCATGATGATGGCGCCGCCCCAGTAGGGCCAATCGGGGCTTAGGCCGGCAAACAACATGCCGGCCCACGCCGGGCCAACGACGCGGGCCAGTGTCGTTGCTGATCGTGCGACTCCCATGACTCCGCCCTGATCTTCGTCGCTCACCTGGAGCGAGATCAGGCTGTTCAGGGACGGCGAGGCGACCGAGAACCCGTAAGCCATGATCACCATAGCCGCGATGAGCACCGGCAGGTTGTCCGACAGGGGGATCATGGCCAAGCCGACCACCAACGCGAACGCGCCCTGGGTGATGAGGTTCGCTTCCCCGAAACGCTTGGCGAGGCGGCCCACCAGGCCCCCCTGGATGACGGCGCTGATGATGCCGACGAAGGCAAAGAGGTAACCGTTTTGCTCGGGCCCCCAGCCGAATTGGCGACGCGACCACATGGCGAAGGTGGTTTCCATGCCGGCGAAGACGAATGTGGCGAGGAAAGAGAGTAGGATCAGCAGGCCCACATGGCGGTGGGTCAGGGCGTACTGGAAATGGGCGAGGCGGCTCCTGGGCGTGCGCGCCGCGATCCGTGCCCGGATTTCTTCCGACAGGGACTCCTTTAAAATGGCCAGGGCCAGAACCAGGGCCACGACCGAGAGGGCAGCCGCGGCCAGGGATGGGCTGCGGTAATCGGCGTTCATAGGGTCGGGGCCGGCCAGGATGCCGCCAATAGCGGGACCTGCGATGAAACCGAGACCGAAGGCGGCACCGACGATGCCCATGCCCTTGGCCCGGTTCTCGGGGCTGGTTATATCTGCCACATAGGCGAAGGCGGTGGAGATGTTTCCTGCCATCAGGCCGCCCAGCGCGCGGGCTGCGAACAGCGCCCAGAGCGTATGGGCGAATCCCAGCCAAACGTAAGATGCCGCGGCACCGGCTAAGGTAAAAATCAGGACTGGGCGCCGTCCGATGCGATCGGAAAGCCGTCCCCAGAAAGGGGCGGCGATGAACTGGGTCAGCGAATAGGTGGCCATCAAAAGGCCCACCTGATCCGGGCTGGCCTGATGGAACTCACCGTAGAACGGCAGCAGCGGGATGATGATGCCGAAGCCGACCAGATCGACGAAAACGATGAGGAACAGGATCAGCATTCGGCGTGTTGAACTCGTTGCGTCTAGAGCGGATCGTGAGAGATCGAAGCTGTTTCGTAGCGCCGAACTCTCGCGTGAATCCGCTCTGTCATATTGATGTGGAGGGGGCGATTTACATTATCCATCGTGCCCGGTCTTGACCCGGGCGTCCATGTCGGTCTTCGCCCCCAGAATGAAAGCGCGGATGGCCGGGCCTTCGCCCGGCCATGACAAATGGTGAAACGGGATTTCATCAACCGTGCCTCGCGCTAATCCGGCTGCATGGATTTGAGCAGGAAGTCGTGGCAGTTGTCTCGGTTCTTATCGGCCCGGCACTTCATGGCCGCACGCGGGTGCTGGTTGAGGTGTCCGCTGATGCCGTAAATGTCGTTGAAGCCCCATTCGATTTCGCGCCTGAGCGGCACGAAACTTTCCTGAATTACCTTGTAGATGGGACGGACATCGAACTTGGGGTTCTTGAGGAAATTGAGCAGCAATTCCAGGTTGCAGTTGCCGGCGCCACGCCCGATGCCGTTGATGGTCGCATCCAGCAGGTTCACTCCATCGATGATCGCCTGTTGGGTGTTGGAGAAAGCCAGTTGCTGGTTGTTGTGGGCGTGGAAACCCAACGCCTTGTCCGGCGCATATTTCTTGTAGAGGTTCAGGTAATCGGTCACCTGTTCGGAATAGAAGGCGCCAAAGCTGTCGACGAGATACAGGTAGTCGATTTCGGGGGCCTTGTTGATCTCTTCCAGCCCCTCGATAAGTTCTGTGCGCATGGCGGCGGACGACGCCATGATGTTGATGGTCGTGAGGTACCCCAGGTCCTTGGACCGTTTGGCGAGGTCAACTCCCTTTTCGATATCGCCGACGTAGCAGGCCGTGCGCACCATGTCGAACGGCGACTGGTCAGCGGGTTGCAGGCAGGTGAGGTCCACCCGGCCAATGTCGAACATAACGGCGACCAGGGGTGGGTTCTCGCACTCGTGGGACTCGATGACCCGTTTCAGGTCGTCGTCGTCGCAGAAGTTCCATTTGCCGTACTTCTCGCGGGTGTACTCTTCGCTGACGGCGAGTTTCTTGCCCAGTTCGACGATGTCCACGTGGGCGTCGCAGCAGGTGCGCCAGACGGCCTTCACGAAATCGTCCGTGAAATGGTAGTTGTTGATTAGGCCCCCGTCCCGGATCGTGCAATCCAGGACCTTGATTTCCGGACGGAACATCCGATCCACTCCTGTGACATTTTGCGCCTGTGCGTGCGGCGGCGCATATTGGCCGCAACTGCGATGCAAGGCAAGGGGCGGGTCAACGCTGTGTCAGCTTGAACTCGATGCGGCGGTTGCGCCTAAGGGCGATTTTGTCCGTGCGCGCGTCCAGGGGGTGCTGTTCGCCGAAACCGGCGGCGACCAAGCGCTTGGCGGAGATGCCTTTACGGATCAGATGTTTGACCACCGAAATGGCCCGTGCCGCCGAAAGCTCCCAGTTGGAGGGATAGCGCCGGTTCTTGATTGGCACCCGGTCCGTGTGGCCGTCGACGCGCAGCACCCAGTCGATTTCGGGCGGGATCTTGTCCGAAATGCCGGTCAGAGTCTTGGCGAGCCGGTTGAGCTGCACTTGGCCCGGCTTGCCCAGTTCGGCCGAGCCACTGGAGAACAGCACCTCGGACTGGAAGATGAAGCGGTCGCCGACGATCCGCACGTCCTGGGTCTTGCCCAGGACCTCGCGCAACTTGCCGAAGAATTCGGACCGGTACATGGCAAGTTGCTGCACCTTGCTGGCGAGCGCCGCGTTAAGACGCTTGCCAAGGCTTTTGATCTGGACCTTCTGTTTCTCAGCCTTCTTTTCCGCCGCCTCCAGCACCCCGTTGAGGGTTGCTATCTGATTGTTCAGAGCCCTCATCTGTTTGTTCAGCAGGGCGATCTGGGCGCGCACGCTCTCCGAAATTTCTTGTTCCTTAAGCAGTCTTCCTTCGGTCTTGGTTATTTGCCTTTCGAGATCCTCCTTCAACGCCTCCAGTGCTTCCACCTTTGCCGCCCGGTCTTCCGCGCTGGTGGCGCGGCGGGTCAGGTCGTCCACCGTTGCTGCGAGGTTATCGCGGGATTTGATGGAGACCTGCAATTCCTCGCTTAAATGCTCGACGTTGCGGCCCAGGTCCGCACTGGCCTTGCGTTCCAAGGCCAGGAGGCTGCCGAGTTCCGCCACTTGGCTGTTAAGCCTCTCCAATGATTCGTCGCGGCCAGACAGGGCTTTGCCGAGAAAAAACTGGGCGACGACGAAAATCATTAAGAGGAAGATGATGACCATGAGCAACGTCGCAAGCGCGTCGACGAATCCGGGCCAAATGACACCGGCTTGGCGGGAGCGCATGCGGGAGGCGGCGCCGGGCACGGGATGCTCCTAGTGGTCCAAGTTGAACATATGGTGCCCATACGATCGCATCTCCGGTTTCCTCGGGGCGTCGAGAACGCTTGACGATACGCCGGCATCGTTTGCGCGTCTTCTTCTGTCGAGGAAACCGGAAATACGACCCATGGGGCGACATAGAGCGGATCGTGAGAATTCGAAGCCGATTCGTGGTGCCGAATTCTCGCGGAAATCCGCTTTATTCTTTTGAAATAGAGGACTTCTCACGACATAAGCCGAGTCACGGCAATGACTCGGTTTATGATGATCGTGCTCTAGTGAAATCCCCGGCGGCGTTGCGTTGCGTTTGTGATGCGCCCGCATCACGGCGCACAACGCGCCTAGCCGGGTGAGTTCGCTATATCGTCGTATGGGTATCATAGACTTGGACCACTAACGGCCGCCGCCGGCGGCGATGGTTCTTGCGAGCAGCTTGATCTCGCTACGCAGCTGCTGGATGAGGTCTTCGCGTCCGGCGTGGACATCCTCGATCAGCCGGACCATGTAGACGTCGAGGTTGCGGATATGGGTGCGGGTGGCCTCGTCCACTCCGGAGGTGTCCGGTGCAACCGCGGCAGGTCTCGCGTGAGCCTCTGCCAAGCGGATCAGGGCCGGCTTGAGTTCGGCCTGGCCCTCGGCCAGCTTCATCATCAATGCCTGCTCGGTGCGCATGTGATCTGTCAGAGTCCCTACTTTCTCGGACAAAACCAACAGGCTGTTATTGGCGTTGATCCGCCCCTCCTCGCCGCGCGCCAGGGTACGCTGCAGGTTCTCCAGGCTCTCGGCGGTTTGCTCCAGGAGTGCCTGGACGTAGGCCGGAACCGTCTGGTCTGCCTCGCCGGAAAGGGCGCCCGACGACAGGCGGGTGAGGCTGGACAGCCATTCCTCGAGGTCGTTGTAGAAGCGGTTCTGGGCCTGGCTCGCCTGGAGGTCGAGGAACCCCAGGACCAAAGACCCCGCGAGACCGAAGAGTGATGAGCTGAACGCGGTTCCCATGCCGCCGAGCGGTTTCTCCAGCCCGCCCTTCAACTCGGTGAACATACTTGCCATGTCACCGCCCGCGGTTACCTGCAGGCCGCCGATAACGTCGCGAATTGACTCCACCGTCTCCAGCAGTCCCCAAAAGGTGCCAAGCAACCCCAGGAAAATGAGAAGCCCGATGGTGTAGTGTGAGATATCGCGGGATTCATCGAGCCGTGAACTGATGCCGTCGAGGAGCGAGCGCATGGACAGGGCCGACAGGCTGAGCGTATCACCATGCCTTTCCCCCAACATCGTGGCCATGGGACCCAGCAGCCTCGGGCGGTCGGGCTGCGAGAGGGCAGCCGGGCGGTCGTGGCGGAAGATCTCGATCCAGTCCGCTTCCGGGCCCAGGGTAATGACTTGGCGGAAGTTGTAGATGATGCCTAGAAACAGCACGCCGAGAATCAGTCCGTTCAAAGGCGCGTTGGACACGAAGGCATTTTGCAGCGGCGGGAACAAAACACTCGCCACGCCCCCGACGGCAAGCACGAACAGAATCATGCGGATGAGAAACCGGCGCGGTCCGGCCATCGTCGCGGCTACCCCCTAAGTGGCCCTCGCGCGTTCAGCGCTCGGTGATATTGACGTCGACCCGGTTGACCGGCTCGTCGGTCGTCTTGTTGCCGAGCGCGCGCACGTCGATCCGGGTGCTGCGGACACCGGTTTCGATCAGATAGGAACGTATGGCCAGCGCGCGCGACAGCGACAGACGCCGGGCCTTGCTGGACGACAGGCCCTCTCCGCCCGCATAGGCCACCAACTGCAACCTCAAACCGTCCTGGCTCTTGATCTGATCAGCCAGAGCCTTGAGGCTTTCCTTGTCGGCGGCGGGTATCCGTGTGGCGTCACCCTGAAAGATCACCTGCGCCGTCCGTCCGGGCGCGGTCTCTTTCATTGCCGGCGAGGACCCCATAGCCGCGGGAGGCGGTGTCTTGGGGGTGGCCTTGGGTGGCTCGACCTTGGCGATCTTCGGCAGTGCTGGCGGTGGGGTGGTCTTCGAAACCTTTGGCATGGGTTGCGGAGGCGGAGGCGGGGCCTCCTTTGCCATCTTGGGCGCATCCAATTTCTTCGACGTGGGCGGCGGAGCCGTGCGCGTTGCCACGGGGGCCGGAGCCGGAGCTGCCGGAGCGACAAAGGGCTCGACCGGCGTGATCGGTTTGGGCGCCGGCGGGGCCGTGGCCGTTATCGACGGCGGTGTGAAGGTGGACGTCGGGGCTGCAGTGGGTGCGCTGGACGGGGGGCGTGTACGGGACGCCATGCCCGCTGGCGGGTAGAACCGCGATCTGGGCAATCCTGCACTCGGCATCATTGGGGTGCGGTTCCTGTCGTAACTGTAACCGGGACCGGGACCGGGACCGGGACCGGATGAATAGGGTTCGCTGTATCCGCCGTCTTTCAAGACACTGAGATCGACGCTGACGGCATCCGTGCTCAACCCCTGGGCGGTGGCGTTTGTGGCGACGATCACCAAAACCCCGGCGGCGACCGAAGCCAGCAACACGGGACGGATGTGATCGAGAGATTTTTTCATGACCAGACTCCCGGACGATATCTGTCTTCCAGTGTTTTCCCAAGGCCGGTACGCCTAGCCCGAAAGACGGGACTCACCATAGCCAAGCCCCGGTCGGGGCACAACAGTTTGGTGGAGAGAAGACGCGTAGGATATCAATCGCGGAGCAGTTTGGCCAAGGGGCCGTGCAATCGGCTGTTGGCAGCCAGCACGGTCCCGGAGCCAAAAATGTCCTTGCCGCCGTCAAGGTCGGTGACGAAACAGCCGGCCTCGCGTGCGATGATTATGCCGGCCGCCAAGTCCCAAGGATTCAGCCCTGTTTCCCAGAAACCGTCGTAGCGTCCGGCCGCGACCCAGCACATGTCCAGAGCCGCCGAACCGAAACGCCTGACCCCGGCCGAGACCGCCATCACGGCGCTAAGCTGCTTTAGGAACGCATCATGGTCGCACACGTCCTTGAAGGGGATTCCGGTGGCAAAAATACATTCCGACAGATCTCTGCGTTCCGAGACCCGGATGCGCCGCCCGTTGATGTAGGATCCCTGGCCGTTCTCCGCCCAGAACATTTCGTTGCTCACCGGTTCGTAGACGACACCAGCCAGCATCTTTCCGTCCCGTTCCAACCCAATGGAGACCGCGAAATGGGGAACGCCGTGCAGGAAGTTGGTCTTACCGTCCAGGGGGGCGATGATCCAGGTGTTGCAGGTGTCTTCGCCCTCGATACGGCCCTTCTCCTCAAGGAAGAATCCGAACTTGGGGCGTACCTTGGTCAACTCCCTGACCAGCATATCCTCGGCCTTCTTGTCGGCCACCGAAACGAAATTCGCCGGCCCCTTGCGGGACACCTGCAAATTTTCAAGCTCGCCGAAGTCGCGGACCAGCGCGCGCCCGACCTTTTCGGCGGCGTTGACCATGACGTTGAGAATCGCCGAGCGGAGCGGCTGGCGGGCGCGGGTCTGGGGCATCAGTCCTTGGCCCGTTCCATGTAAGTGCCGTCGTTGGTGTTGACCACGACCCGGGTGCCGGCTTCGATGTGGGGCGGCACCATGACCTTGATCCCGTTCTCAAGCACGGCGGGCTTGTAAGACGACGATGCCGTCTGGCCCTTGACCACGGCGTCGGCCTCGACGATTTCGAGGGTCACCGAGTCCGGAAGCTGAACCCCGATGGGGCTTTCCTCGTGAGACTCGACAATCACCGTCATGCCGTCCTGAAGGAAGGGAACCTGGTCTTCGCCGATGAGTTCACCAGCGATGGCGATCTGGTCGTAGGTCTCGTTGTCCATGAAGGTAAACATGTTGCCGTCGGCGAACAGGTACTGATACTCCTTCTGGTCCAAGCGTACGCGCTCGACTGTCTCGGAGGCACGGAAACGTTCGTTGAGCTTGGTGCCGTCGCGAATGGCCTTGAGCTCGGCCTGGAGGTAGGCCCCGCCCTTGCCCGGTTGGGTGTGCTGAATCTTGGTGGCCCGCCATAGGCGGCCCTGGTGTTCGATCACCATGCCGGGACGGACGGCGTTTCCGTTGATCTTCATGGGTTCAACCGTATGTCAGGGATGTGAGGCGCGGAAGCTAGCACCAAGGGGGGCGGGACGCAACGGAAGAGGTTGGAGCGAACACGCGCCGGCCAAAACGCGCGGCCGTGTCGGGCTCCCGGTTTGGCTTGGTAGGCTTTGTCGCCCTGCCTCGTTGCCCCCGATGTTCGACCGAACGCCGTTCCTCTGTCGGGGTTAGGCCATTAGGACCGGCATCTCGCGATAACTTCGTTGAATGCCTTTACCGCAGCCGCCGGGCCCTGCGCGTGATCCCAGACACCCGCCGCCATGGCCAGGAAATCGGTGCCGGCCTCGACCAGCGGGCGGCAGTTGTCAACCGTGATGCCGCCGATGGCGACACAGGGCACTGTCATCAAAGCGCTCCACCAATCCAGGATCTCCGGTTCGGCGCGGGCCTTGGGTGTCTTGGTGGCGGTGGGGAAGAAGGCGCCGAGGGCGACGTAATCCGCACCGTTCTCCGCCGCTTCCATGGCAAGGTGGCGGGATGCATGGCAGGTGACGCCGACGATGGCATCCGGACCGACCAGACGCCGTGCCTCCGCGTAGGGCGTATCGTCCTGGCCCACGTGCACCCCGTCGCAGCCGGTTTGGGTGGCCAGGTCGGGGCGGTCGTTGAGCAGGAAAGCCACGTCGCGGTCCTGGACCACGGGACGCAGGACATCCACGGCATGGCACACGGTGTCGTCATCGGCATCCTTCAGGCGCAACTGCACGCAGGCCACGTCCCCCGCGTCCAGCGCTGCCGCCAGGGTGTCGGCGAAGGCGTCGGCATCGAGCCGGGGTGGTGTGATGAGATAGAGGCGGCAGGGGGTATCAGTCACGGTCGGGTCTCCTTTCCGGCGAATTTATCCAGCCACGTGCGGCAGGCAAGCTCGGCGTCGTCGCAATCCAGCAGGTCGAGAGCCGGATCTTGACGGGCGCCCGCCAGTTCGCCGCCCGACTGGCGGGCGATGTCGGCGACACGTGCCCGCACGTCCTCGGAAGCGTCGAGCCGCACCGCCTTCACACCTTCTCGCAGCGCGTTCAGCGCCAGACCGGGAGCGTCACCGCAATCGAGCACGGCATGCTCCGCCCCATCCGTCATCTCGCGGAACAGGGCAGCCCCCAGGTAGGCCGCAGCCCCGGGGGCGCTGGCGATCACGACATCCAGGTTCGCCGCTTCCGCCGCCGCCAAGGCCGCGCGGACTTGGTCTCGCGAATGAACGATGATCTCAGGCCGTCTCATGGGGCATGAGAGTGCCATATCCGGCGCAAAAGAAAAGGGCGGGACCCGGATGGTCCCGCCCCCAATTCCCAGGCAACTGCCCGCCGCCTCAGTTGGCGGCCACGTGCCTGACGAAGCGCAGCATGTTGCAGGTGTAGCCGTACTCGTTGTCGTACCAGGCCACCAGCTTGACGAAGGTGCCGTCAAGCGCGATGCCGGCCTCGGCGTCGAAGATGGAGGATGCGCTGTAACCGCGGAAGTCGGTGGCGACCACCTTCTCGTCGGTATAGGCCAGTGTCCCCTTCATCGGTCCCTCGGAGGCGGCCTTCATGGCGGCGCAAATGTCGTCATAGGACGCATCCTTTTCCAGTTCGACCGTGAGGTCGATCACCGAAACGTCCGAGGTCGGGACGCGGAAGGCCATGCCGGTCAGCTTGCCGTTGAGCTCTGGCAGGACAACGCCCACCGCCTTGGCGGCACCGGTGGAGGAGGGGATGATGTTCTCGAGCATGCCGCGGCCGCCGCGCCAGTCCTTCATGGACGGACCGTCGACGGTTTTCTGGGTGGCGGTTACCGCGTGTACGGTGGTCATCAGTCCGCGCTTGAGGCCCCAGTTGTCGTTGAGCACCTTGGCGACAGGCGCCAGGCAGTTGGTGGTGCAGGACGCGGCCGAGGCGATGGTCTGGCCGGCATAGTTCTTGTGGTTGACGCCGTAGACGAACATCGGCCCACCATCCTTGGAGGGTGCGCTCTGGATGACCTTTGGCGCACCGGCGTCCACATGATTCTGACAGGTCTCGGCGGTCAGGAAGAAGCCGGTGCACTCGACCACCACGTCGGCGTTCACCTCGTCCCATTTCAGATTGGCGGGGTCCCGCTCGGCGGTGAGGCGGATTCTCTTGCCGTTGACAACCAGGTTGGAGCCGTCGACCGAGATGTCGCCAGGGAACCGGCCGTGGACCGAATCGTACTTCAGCATGTAGGCCAGATAATCCGGCTCCAGCAGGTCGTTGATCGCCACGACCTCGATGTCGTCGAAGTCCTTCGCTACGGCACGGAAAACCATTCGCCCGATGCGACCGAAACCATTGATGCCAATACGAACCGCCATTGCTTCCTCCTCGGATCAAAAAAACAGACAGGGGGGGCAGCGATATTCGGTGACGAACGCACCGATCACGATGCTTAGGCCCCTTATATTAAGGCTTCCTAATGTTATGAGCCCCTCTCATGTAGAGGCTGAAATCACCCCTCCGGGTAGGGAAAGGCTCATCCCTGCAAGGGCCATTTCCATCTTGTGCGGCAGCATCGACTCCCGTGCATCCTCCGTCAACGAATTTTTTCGCGACTTTCTGCAAGTGCAAACTCAAAAGAGCCAGCTAAGTATCTGGGAGTTGACGGCTTTGTGCTCCGGGCATATGCTGTTGACGCCCTTTATCGGGCGTTTTTTTGGGGGCGTCCTTACGGTGACCAACACGGGAATCCAGAAACCAGTTCGGATCAAGCTGGCATGGCAGCGCCTTGAGCTGGCGGTGGACCGCCTGGAGGCGGCGGTCGATGCGGGTCCCGACGCCTCCGCCGCGGCCGCGGCCGCCTCCGCCTCCGAATTGAAGGCGATCGAGACCGAGAACACCCGCTTGCGCGAAGCGAATGCCGCCGTAGCCGGGCGCCTGGATGACACGATCTCCCGCCTCAAGACGGTTCTGAACGGGTAGTGGTCCAAATCAGACATATGGAACCCATACGACGACATAGCGAATTCATCCGGCCAGCATCGCCTGCGCGGCCTCTCCTGCCGGGGAAGCCGGAAACACGATCGTATGGGTGCCATATGTCTGACTTGGATCACTAGGGGGTATCCGATGGCTCACGTCTCCGTCACCATCAATGGCAGCAAGTACGACATCGCTTGCGATGACGGGCAGGAGGCCAACCTGCTCAGGCTGGGCAAGTATGTGGACAAACGGATCGCCGAGCTCATTGCCGCTGTGGGCCAGGTTGGCGACGCACGGCTTCTGGTGATGACGAGCCTGCTCATCGCCGACGAACTGTCCGACGCCTACACGGAAATGGAATCGCTACGGGCCACGAATACCGGGGCGGCGGCGCGTCTCGATCTCGAAGAAGTATTGAGTGCGGACCTCGAGGCGCTTGCGCTACGAATCGAGGATATTGCCGCAGGACTGGAACTGGCTTAGACTCTGTCTTAAGGACGGTTGCTGCGGCGCGCGTCAGGTTCGCTATCCCTGGGGCCAACACATACCTCATGGGAGCTGTCCCTGTCGGGCTCCTGGGTCCGATATCACGGCGCCCACCTGCTTATGCAGGCCACGGAGGATTTGCAGACCGACGGCGGTTGCGGCACCGTCCGATTTTTTGCTGCCGGATGAAGAGGACGATCCCAGCAGGAAGAAGATCCATGACCCCGGACCAAGACAAGGAACGCCTCAGGGGCCGGGGACGCGCCCTGCGCCATCAAAGGAATGCTGGGGACGCGGCCGAGCGCATCAAGGTCAATGCGCTTTCCGTCATTGATGGGCTGGTGATGGTTCCCGGGCCGGATGCCGTCGCCGGCTACTGGCCCATGGACGGGGAGGCGGATCCCAGGCCGTTGCTCGAAGACCTGTCGGCCCGCGGGATTCTTTGTGCCCTGCCGGTCGTCGTCAGGTATCATGCCGCCCTTGAATTCCGGGCCTGGTCTCCGGGGGATGCCCTGGTGACGGGCCTGCACGGCATCCGCCAACCGGTTGCCGGTGTGCCGAGCGTGATTCCGCGCGTGGTTCTCGTGCCGTTGGTCGCCTTTGATCGCGCCGGCCATCGCCTCGGCATGGGAGGCGGATACTACGACCGGACCTTGGATGCCCTGCGGAGCAGTGGCCAGATCTACGCCATCGGCATTGCCTATGAGGCCCAGAAGGTGGACAGCCTGCCGGCCTTGGATCACGATCAGCCGCTCGACTGGGTGGTGACGGAGAAGCGCGCGATGCGGTTTGGAGAAGGCGGGCGATGAGGATTCTGTTCTGCGGTGACGTGGTGGGGAAGAGCGGCCGGAGGATCGTTCTGGACCACGTGCCCCGGCTGCGCTCCGAATTGAAACTCGATTTCGTCCTCGTCAACGGCGAGAACGCTGCTCACGGGTTCGGCATTACCCAGCGGATGTGCGACGCCTTCTACCATGCGGGTGTCGATGCCATCACCACCGGCAATCATGTCTGGGACCGCCGAGAAATCATGAACACCATCGACGACGAGCCGCGCCTGCTCCGGCCCATGAACTATCCGGACGGAACACCGGGACGCGGTGTTGGCCTCTACGAGACGGGAGATGGAGGCCGGGTTCTCGTCATCCACCCCATGGGGCGCCTGTTCATGGACCCGCTGGACGACCCCTTCGCTGCGGTGGAGGCGGTATTGGCGACCCAGCGTCTGGGCGAGGCGGCGGACGCCATCTTGGTTGATTTCCACGCCGAGGCAACGTCGGAGAAGGTGGCCATGGGGCAAATGCTGGATGGTCGGGTCTCCATGGTAGCCGGCACCCACAGCCACGTGCCGACGGCCGACGCCCGCGTGTTGCTGGCCGGGACGGCCTATCAGACGGACGTTGGCATGTGCGGCGACTACGATTCGGTAATCGGCATGGAAAAGACCGTTTCCATCGCGCGGTTCATCAGCAAGGTGCCGAACGGCCGCCTGGAACCGGCGGAGGGGGATGCCACCCTGTGTGCGTTTTTTGTCGAGACCGACGACACGACGGGCCTCGCACTTCGTGCCGAGCCGCTACGCTTGGGAGGGCATCTGTCGGAACGCCTGCCCCGCTGAATTCTCAAACGGCTGGTCTAATCCAGTCCCAGCCCGGCGCCGCCGAGGGCGATGACCTGTCCCAGGCTCTTTAATGCCTTACCGCTCTCCCAGCCCAACAGTGCCAGAACGGGGATATCCCAGGGGTGACACATGGCCTCGATGGCGGCCTTGACCACGTCCAGGCGACCGTCCGTGCCCACCGTTTCCATAATCCAGGAGGGCAGGGTACGTGTGGCCGGGTCGAGCACAGCGCGCAGCACCAGGAACGGCAGACCGGCATCGAAGGCCACCTGTCCGACGGCATGGCTTTCCATGTCGACGCTCGCCGCGCCCGTGGCGGCGAACAGGGCCGCTTTCTCGGAAGGCAGGATGAGGGGGTAGTCGCTGGCGGCCACTGGCGCCAGCGACACCCCGAAACCGCCGCGCGCCGCGCGCCCCACCACCCGCCTGCGCCAGCGTTGGTCGGTGTCGAGGCGCCGTCCATCCGGCGTGACGACGCTTTCCGCCAGAATGACATCGCCGGGGCGCACGGCCGGGTCCAGTCCACCGGCCAGGCCGAAGCTCAGCAGGCCGATGCAGCCTTCGTCCAACAATTGCCGGGCGGCGGCCCGTGCCTGTTCGGGACGGGCGCCGGAACAGAGCACGCGTGTTCCCGGTAGGGCGCGGGAGAAGCAGTCGGCCTCGTTGGACATCCCCGTGACGACGCCGAGCTTCATTTCCGCCTCACATGCCCCAGGGCGTGGACTTGCTGTTGGATTGCGTGAGGTTTCTGTAGCGAGCCAATGCCCAGAGTGGGAAATAGGCCGAATAGCCGTGATAGCGAAGGTAGAAGACCCGCGGAAAGCCGACCGCGTTGTGGTGCTCTTCCACCCACTTGCCGCCGTCGCGGGGTGCGTTCAAAAGGTAGGCGACACCCCGTTTGACCGCGTCGCTATCGGCCTCTCCCGCTGCCATCAGGCCCAGAAGGGCCCAGGCGGTTTGGGACGGGGTGGAGGTTGTGCATTCGGTCTTGCTGTCCTCCCAGTAAGAGGCGCAGTCCTCGCCCCAACCGCCGTCGGCGAGTTGGCGGGATATGAGCCAGTCAACGGATCTGCGCACGTAGTCCTTCGACATGTTCTCGCCCGCCATGTTGAGTGCACACAAAGCGGACCAGATGCCGTAGGTGTAGTTGGCGCCCCAGCGCCCGAACCAGGACCCGTCATCTTCCTGGGCCGAGCGGATATACTGCATGCCGCGGGCCACCGCCGGATGTTTGCGGTCGTAGCCGATCTGGGTCAGGAAACTCACACATCTGGCCGAAACGTCCAGCGTTGGCGGGTCGAGGAGGGCCCCATGGTCCGCGAAGGGGATATGCTCCAGGATGTAGTTGTTGTTGTCGGCATCGAAAGCCCCCCAGCCCCCGTCTTCGCTCTGCATACCGATGACCCATTCGGCAGCGCGCGACACAGCCTCATTGTAGCCTGGCGCGTCGGCCCGGTGCATGGCCATGCCGACCACCGCCGTGTCGTCCACGTCCGGGTAATAGTCGTTCCGGTACTGGAAGGCCCAGCCGCCAGGGCGCACATGGCCGCGGTTGGCGATCCAATCGCCCCCGACATCTAGGATCTGGCGCTCCATCAGCCAGTCGTTGGCGCGGCGCACTTCCCCCTCCTTGGGCGAGGAGCCGACCTCCAGCATGGCGTGCGCGGCCAAGCTCGTGTCCCAGACCGGCGACAGGCAAGGTTGCACGTAGCCCCAGTCGTCACCGCCCTTGATGGTCACCAGCTTGTCGATCGCGCTCCTGGCCGTGACGCGAAGCGGGTGATCCTTGGCATAACCCAGCGTGTCGTAGAGCATGAGAACGTTGGCCATTGCAGGATAGATGCCCCCTAGACCGTCCTCGCCGTTAAGCCGCTCCTCACAGAACGCCAGGGCCTTCTTGATGGCCCGGTCTCGAAGCCGGCGGGGAAGCAGCACCTCGAAGGGCCGGACCGTGCGGTCGAGCAGGAGGAGCAGTGCTCCAAGCCAGTGGCCGGTAGAGTTCGTGAGGTACCTGCGTTCTTTATCGGGCGGCGTGACGAACAATTCGTCCACGGTGACGTCCCGCGGATTGCGTGCCCTGGGCTTGAGAGACGTAAGCGCCAACAGCGGGACCATCACGGTCCGCGACCAGTAAGAGACCTTATCCATGTGGAACGGTGCCCAGGTGGGCAGCAATAGGGACTCGACCCGCATCACCGGGCAGGCGCGCCAGGGCATCAGACCGAACAGCGCCAGCGCGACGCGGGTAAAGACGTTTGATTTGGCGGCGCCGCCCCGCGCCAGCACGGCCTCGCGCACCTTCTTCATGTGCGGCGCGTCCACATCGTCGCCGACCAGCTTCAAGGCGAGGTAGGCCTTCACGGTTGCACTGATATTGAGATCCCCGCCGTGGAACAGTGGCCAGCCGCCGTGGTTTCCCTGGGTGTTGCGCAGGTACTGGGCCAGCTTGGCCTCGACCCCGTCATCCACCTCGTCCAGGAAGTGGTTGAGCATGATGTATTCGGCCGGGATGGTGGCGTCTGATTCGAGTTCGAACACCCAGTGACCATCATGCTGCTGGCAAGTGGCCAGCCAGCGCGCAGCGTCAGCGATGGTTTCGTCGAGAATCTGGTCGCGCCCGGCGTTTGCCTCGCCGCGACTCCCGCTCATGTCGTCCACTGGGTCGTTTCCCGCCAAATGCAACAAGGAAGCCCAATGCCCCCCGCATGGTCTTTACAATCCCGTTATGGCGTCCTTGTCAAGGCCTCGGCGGCCCGGAACCCGGAGCGAACGGCACCCTCGATGGTTGCCGGCAAGCCGGTGTCGGTCCAGTCGCCGGCCAGCTTGAGATTGGGATAGGCCGTGTCGGTGCCCGGACGCCGCGCCACCTCGGCCGGGGTCTCGGCAAAGGTCGCCCGCTTTTCCTTGACGATACGGTGTGGCGGCAATTGTCTCGCGCCGAGGCCGAGGGCCCTTACCACCTCGGGCCAAATTCTGTCCGCGATAGCCTCCGCAGGTTCCGCGGCCAGGGAATCGGCCGCGCTCACCGTGACCGAGGCCACGTCGCCGCGCCGGAAGATCCATTCGGCGGTGCCGCCGACCAGGCCGGTCAGGGAAACGCCGTCGATGGCACTTTCCAAGCGGAAGTGGGCGTTGACGATGGCCCGCGTGCCCTTCGGCACGATCAGCCCGTCCACCAGTTCCGCCGCGACGGCGGGTGGTACGGCAAGGATGACCGCGTCGCCGTTGTCCAGGGTCTCCTCTCCGTCGGCGAAGACGAGGCGTGCCACCCGGCCATGGTGCAATGCGAGACCCTTGAGGCGCCGGTTGAGGCGTACCTCGGCCCCTTGCCCTCGCAGCCGGACCAGTGCCGGATCGGCGAAGGTCTCCGAGAGTCCGACACGGGCCATTCGCGGCCGGCAGGCGGTGGCGCCGCGCCCGAAGGTCTCTTTGAGCACCGGCCACAGCAAGGCCGCCGCCCCGTCGTCCACCGAGGTGTTGAGCACGCCTACGGCCAGCGGCTCCCAGAACCGGCGGAACCCGGGCCTGGCGGTCCCCAGGCATCCTGCCACCGTGTCCTCCCTTCCGGCGCGAGCGAGCTTGAGCCCTTGCAGGTAGTCGCCGGCACTCGTTCCCGGCACCCGGCGCGCGGACACGAAGATCCACCAGGGAACAGGGCCCCGGTTGGGCCGGACACACCAACGCTCGCCCGTCCCAAGGTCCATAAAGGGAAACTCGGCATCTTCGGGACCGGCAAGCCCGCCCGGCGCGCCCGCTTCGGCAAGGAAGCTTTCGACCCCCCGGTTTCCGGACAGCATCAGGTGATTGCCGTTGTCGATGCGCCGGTCCAGCGTTGCATCGTGAAAAGAGCGGCAGCGCCCGCCCGCATGTCCCGCCCCCTCGTGTATCACGATGCGGCGCCCGGCGCGTGCGAGGCGTAGGGCCGCGGCCAGGCCCGAGAGACCCGCCCCGACGATATGGACGGTCCCCGTCACGTCCACCCCAGGGTATGGCGGAGTGCCAGCCACAGCTTCTCGGGCTTGGACATGTGGACCGGGCGGTCAAATTTCTGCCAGCCCCGCTGCTGGAGCTTCTTGAAGGTGTGCTTATAGACGTCCTTCATCATCGCTGCCGGGCGGACGGTCGCGGAGTCGCAACGGGCCAGGATGTCCTCGGTCTCACGAAAACGGCGCACCACGATTTCGGCCATCAGCTCGCAGACCCCGGGCAGTTCCGAGTCGGCAAGCACCGCATTGATGTCGGACGTGTCGTCGATGTCGAAGATCATCAACATGTCTTCGGGCAGGTAGAGCCGGTCACGCTCCGCATCTTCGGCCACATCGCGGAGGATGTTGGTCAGTTGCAGTGCCGTGCCGAGCGTGAAGGCCAGTTGGTCCCCCGTTTCCTCGTCCAGGCCGAAGACCTTGTTGGACAGCCGTCCCACCGCGCAGGCCACACGGTCGCAATAGAGCCCCAACTCGTCGAGATCATGGATCCGCACCTTGTCGCCCGCATCCATCTCCATGCCGGCGATGACGGCAAGAAAGTTATCCTTCTTGAGCCCGAACCGCCGGACCGGCCCCTTGATCGCCTGTCCCACGGGATGGCGGGGTGCCCCGGCGTAGAGGTTTTCGATCTCGGTCCTCCATTGACCCAGGCGGCGGCGCTTGTCGTCCTCGGACGCCGGGCCGTCGGCAATGTCGTCGACCTCGCGGCAGAAGGCGTAGATGGCGAACATGGCGTCCCGCTTCTCGGGCGGCAGAGTGCGCATGGCCCAGAAGAACGACGTGCCCGAACGCGAGACCATGTCCCTGACGTAAGCCCCGGGTTCGACGCCCGCGGGAGTTTTGACCGTATTTTCCATGGACGGTATGGATACACCAGCGGCGAAACGGGGGCTAGTGGTCCAAGTCAAACATATGGCGCCCATACGGCGATATGGCGAACTCATCCGGCCAGGCGGGACCGGGCTCACAACGGTCATGTTTAAGGGCGGTTGGTATGACCCGTTCCGATAACGCGATGCTGAACACGTTTCTTATGTCGAACATGGCGCCACAGCATTGCGCGTTTAACCGGGGGCCGTGGCAAGTCCTCGAAGGCCGCATTCGATCCTGGGTGCGGAGTAGGGGAGAGGCCTGGATCATCACCGGGGCGATCTTCGACCGGGACACCGTGCCCGGTCGGGATCCGGACGGCCGGGCGTGGCGAATGCAGAGCCGGGACAAGAAACGTCGCGTGGCAATTCCGTCCGCGTTCTACAAGATCGTTCTTGCCGGGGATCCGCAGACACAAGAGCTTCAGGCAATTGCGGTTCTCTTGCCGAATATCGACAAAAAGATCCCGCGCCGGGAATTGCCCGGGTATTTGACCGCGCATTTGGTTTCGATTGATGTGATTGAGACTCTAACCGGGCATCGGTTTTTTTCAAAACTCGCTGCCGGCGACCGGGCAACCGAGAACCGGCTAACGACAATAGCCGCACCGGCGTTGTGGGCAGGCGGGGAAGTTTGGCCCGGGCCTTTGGATTTCAAATGTAAGGCTGATTATCCGGAGCGCTAAACCGTGCCTATCTGGTTGACGTGGGTACAGAAGGCACGTATTGATCGTTCGATATGGCGCGGAGCCTCTAACGCATTGATAACAAACACCAATTTTCCATAAGATACATTATGCGACAGGATGAGAATCCTACTCTTCTTGCCGAAATCCTCGAATGGAACGCCCCTAAGGGCCAAGGCCGCCGCCGCTTATAAAATTCGGAAGTTCAAGCGGCTCATGAAAATTGAGCCGCCTGCGAGGTCATCTTTTTAGTGATGACTTGCGCTCGACCTGACCGAAACCCGGGCTCCGATGCTGAACGGCTTGAGAATCGCCGTCAGAACGCCGGGCAGGGGAGGGGCTCTGGAGGCCCCGATCACCGTGATGAAGTGATAGCCGAAAAAGAACAGGAGCAGGGAGGAATCGAGCGCAACTGGAAGAACGTCAAGAAAACAGACATCGAGGCGGCCGCCCACGACCTCGCAATCACGGATTGCCCGGGACGGTGAACATACCGACACCAAGCGACAATTATAGCTTGAAAATGGTCCCAAGATGAACGAGCATCTATGGCCTGGGTGGTGACTTTCCGCAACAGGAGGGAGCGAGATGCCCAATTCGGATGATCAGGGTTATGTCAAATTGCTTGCGTATCGCATCATATTTTTAGTGGTTTTCTTTTCAGCGTTACCTATGACCGTTTTCGGTCAAAGTGGTTCTGCTTTCACCTACAACCCGGTCTACGGCGGGTTAAACGGTTATCAAACGCCGTCAGGGGTGCAGGTAGACATTGTCCGAAACTCTTATGGCCGCCATCCCGTATCTATAAAGTACGCGAGCGGGCAAACGACCTATCAGTTTCAGGAAAACGTGGCCGGTCAGCGCGTTGTGCAGCAGCATAGCGTTGGGACGGCGACGACCACATCGCACTTTATATTTGGCGGCCGGCTGCGGCCTCTGATGGAGTTCGATGGTTCAGCGGTTCACTATACCATCCTTGGTCCGGGTGGATCGGCGCTCGTTTATATCACCATTAACGACGGGCAGGATAATGAACATGGCAGCGCTCCGAGCACAGCGCTCCGTCCAATCACCGACCGTTTTGGCTCAACACGGAGTTTGATGGAGGAGGGCGAGGAGGGCACGGAGATCAAGGCCAAGTTTGATTACAGTATAGGTGGCAAGCCCACCGAGACGGACAGTTGCTCTGCGGACTGCGACAGATACCGCGACTACCCCTACCGGCTCCATGGCCATCGCTACATTGCATTTGCCGACTGGGGCCAGAGCGGCTATCAACCGGGCATCACCGACAACATCGACCGGTTCTATAACCACGGCCACGGTTTTCGATTTATGCATACCGATATTGCCGGGCAATCCATATCCCCCTACACAGCATACGGGGATAATCCCGTCAACTACGTCGATTTAGACGGGTCCGTGAAAATTCCTGTTTCTATAATGAACGTTATCAACACAAATTTTCCAAATCTAGGATTGGGTGCCATGCAAAAAATTACCCAAATATACACGGAGCACCAAGGTTACCACTCTGACATGGATGAGCATTTGCTTACTGGAGCTGGAGCTGAACAAACAGGTTGGGACGGCGGTTGGGGGGGCGGCGGCGGTTGGGGGGGCGGCGGCTGGAAGGATAATGATAATGATAATGAAATTGCTAGTGGAAGCACCGAACTGAAGAAGGTTAGAATCGCATTTCTTGGAAGTGCTGATGAAATACAACGTGGATTTGCCAGGCATGAACAAAGTCTTGCCAGAAGAGCAATGCAGGGGAGCGGAAGCACAGCAACATCTGATGTCCAACGGGTCGTCAAAAGGATCGTCGATAAGGCATGGAAACAAATTTTTTCTGAAAGAGTTGCCGCGGTAGCTTTAATGGAAAAGGGGCATACCACGAGACCACGGGTTTTAACGCCCGACGAAATTAAAGCTTTGCCCTACAAGGTAAGCGGAAACGTATCCATACAAAATTTTATAAGCATCAGTTATTTTAAAGAATTCACCCATGCAACAGGACTATCCGTACACCATAATTATGGTATCGATGGAATGGTTGATAAGGAGAACGGGGGTATAGAGAATATTGTCCGTAAATACGATAGTATTATGGGACAGGGCTGGGAAAACCCTGACTTTGACGGCCTCTATATTGGTAGAAACAGGTCAGGTAGAGATGGCATTTTTGTTGATCTGGAGGACGGGACAGTCCTGGAGGGCAGGCACCGTTTTGCGGCTTTCACACATATTGCAGACAAGAAGAACATGCCTCATATGCGTATCCCTATAGATTTTACGGAGTGAGCAACTCCACTATTCGTCATGAGGCGTTATCTCGACTTGGAATGAAGGGTTAACATCACGAGCGTCCGGTTAAAAAGCGAACAAATCCAATCTGATTGGAACCAGACTCAGGAGTGGATGGACGGGCATTTTTTTCTAAGGCTATGCGGTCCGGGAGAAAGTGTTCGTTGCAACGCAGAATAGTCTCATCGTTTACGGGTTCCGCGTTTATCGGTTTTAATTGTCAAACCTAGGGTCCAGACTCATTCAAATCCAGTAGCAGATGAGAGCGGCAAGACATAAGCCCGCCCACTAGCGTCCGGTTAAAAAGCGAATAGATTCAATCGGTTGGTTATTTGCGGGGGGTCGCATCTGGTTTCGTCTCCGGCAAGTGTTTGATGTAAGGGCATTTTCTCGAAGAGGGTGACCGAGAGGATCTGGAGCAAAGTGTAGAGCGAGGCGTCCAGATTAAGACGCTTCTTGACGATGGCGACGAGGACGTAGACTGAGACGGCGATCCAGATT
>PIVK01000097.1 GCA_003354135.1 Rhodospirillales bacterium | reverse complement strand
GTTGGTTGGGCTGTTTTTGAGTAATGTTTTTGTTGTGGGATGAATTGGTGGTTTTGTGCAGAGTATCTGGTGTTGTGGTTGTGTATTTCTGATGTTTGTATGTATTTGTGGTCGTGTTCGGGTCTGTTGAGATCTTGTTTTTTGTGGACGTAGGGGTGCATTTCAGTGCATATGCGGAGTATGTATAGATTTGTGATGTTTAGTATTTTATGTTTGATCATGATGGGTTTTGTGTGCGTTAATGGGGGTTGGTTGACAAGGAGTCTGATTATTTTCTTTTGTGTTCTGATGAGTGGTTGAAGGTATGTCTTTTTGGGGTCGTTGGTTCCCCAGATGGAGATGTTGTTGATGAGGTGTGGGAATATGTTCTGGTAGTAGAGTTGGATCATGGTTTTTGTTGGGAGGAGTTTGTTGACGTATTTGAATGTTTGCATGGTTGGTTGGAGTTTTTTGATTATGTTGTTGATTGTTTGAGTGTATTTGAGGTTGTCTTGTACAGTGATGCCGAGTAGTTTTGCTTGCTTGTTTTGTATGAGTGTTTTTTGATTTATGTGGAGTGTGAGAGAGATTTCGTAACTGGGATAGAATATGGCGTACGTTGTTTTTGTTGGGTTTGGGACGAGGTTGTTGGTATGGAAGTATTGGATGATGTTTGTGAGTTCTGATTGTGAGACTATCTGGAGATCTTTGATGCTCTTTGTTGTGATGATGAGTGTCGTGTCGTCTGCGTATGTGTATACTTTTGAGCTGGGTGCATGTTTGATAATGTCGTTGATGTAGAGGAGGAAAAAAGTTGTAGATAGCGTGCTGCCTTGTGGGATGCCGTGTGTGATGATGCGTGTTGTGGACTGTGCATGTTGGGTGTGTACTGATTGGGTTCTGTTGCGGAAGTATGATGCAAAGAAGGTAGTTGTGGTTGTTGTGAAGTTGAAATTGTTTTGTAGTTTATGAAGGAGGCGTTTGTGTGAGATGGTGTCATATGCTTTTGAGAGGTCGATGTAGATGGCGAGGAGTGGTTGCTTATCGGATTTATGTTTGTGGATTTTGTTGAGGATGGATTGTAGTGCTATCGTGGTGCCGGAGTTTGGTCTGAATGCATATTGTGTGGGTGAGATGATATTGTTGCTTGTGAGGTGTTTCATCATCTGGTCGTTGATGATTGTGTCAAATATTTTTGCTATAATGGGGAGGAGTGAGATTGGTCTGTAGTTTGCTGGGTCTGTCTTGCTTTTGCTTTTGTATATTTCAATGACTTTTGTGCTTTTGAGTGTGTCTGGGTATTCATGTTCGTCAATGGCTCTGTTGTAGAGGATGTTCAGGATTGGTGCGAGGTAAGGGGTGAGGTCTTTGATGATTGCTGGTTTTATGTTATGGATGTCTTTTGCTTTGTTGGGGTTTATTTTTTGCATTATGTTGGTTATCTGTGTGATATTTGTGTGTTTGAGTTCGAATGGAGGGTGGATGTCATCGTCTGGATCAGGTTCGATATGTTCTTCTGATTGGTGTGGGATTGAGTTGCTTGTTTTCTGTCCAATCGTTATGAATCTGTCATTGAGTGCATTTGCGATGTCTACTGGTTTTGTATAATGCTTTCCTTCGTATATAATGGTTGTTGGTGATTCTCGTTGCTGTTTGCTGGATGGTATGACTGTTTTGATTATTTTCATGAGCTGCTTTGGGTCATGTTGTGTGCGTTGTATTTGCTTTGCGAGGTGAGAGCGTTTTGTGTTTGTTATTTTGGTGTTAAGTTTGTTTCTGTATGCTCTGTGTTTTACAATGTGCTTCAGTGTGGGTTTTTGTAAGCTGCGTTTATGGAGGATGTGTTGTTTTTTTATTTGTTTCTTCAGTGTTGGGGTGCACCATGGTTGTCGTCGAGGTTTAGGTATTCTTTCGTGCTGTTGTATTATCTGTTTGATTGTTTGTTGAATGTTTTGGAAATGTTGAGAGGTTGTTGTGTTTTGGGCGGTGTTTATGCATGTCTTGGTGAGTGCTTCTTGGGTTTCTTTGAGGATGTTTTGTTTGTGTTTCTCGTATCGTTGTGTGGATAGTGTTTTCTGTTGTATTGTTTTATGTCTTGGTAGTGGTTTATGGAAAATTGTGTATGTTGGGAGGTGGTCTGATATTGGTGGTGAAAGTGTTCCAGCTGTTATATGCGTTTCTGTTTCTGTTGTGAGAACGACGTCAATGAGGGATGCTGTTCTGTGGTGAGGGTCGTGTCTTGTTGGGGTTGTGATTGTTGTATGTAGGTTGTTTTCGAGGAGGCAGTGGATGAATGATGTATTTGGGTTTTGTTCGAGTAAGTTGATATTGATGTCTCCTTGGATTGTTATGGATGTTGATGGGTTGTGCATCAGGATGGTGTTAATTGCTTTTTGTATGTTCTGGGGGAATTGTGCTTCGGGGTGGCATGGTCGTCTGTATATGTTTATGATTGTGTGTATTGGGTTTGTTTTCTCTTTGTTTGAATGTATTTGGAGTATGATCGTGGCTGCTTCTGGGATTTTGATGCCTTCGAGGTATGTTATGTGGATGTCGGGTTTGTGATAAACTGATATATCTGTTTTATGTTTGTGTTTGTATTTGTGTTTGTGTGTGTTGATGGTGTAGCTGCCTGGGGTTATGTTGTCTTTGAGTTTGTTTTCGCTGAGTGTGATGATGTCTGGTGTGGGGTCGAGTAGTTCGAGGTGTTTACAGAGGACATTGAAATGTCTTGGGAGGGAGCGGATATTGGTATGGTATAGTGATAGTGAGTTTTCTGGAATGCGGAGGTTTTGTATGTTGCGTAGTTTTCGTGTTGTGAGCTTGGGGTGTGTGATACTGCGGAGAGCTTGGATGTGTATTGCTTCTTGTGGGGGTGGTGGTTCTGTGTCTGTTTCTGTATCTGTATCTGTATATATGTCGGTGTCTGTGTCTGTGTTTGTGTTTGTGTCTGAGTTTGTGTCTGTGTATGTGTGGGTGTTTGTTTTGGGGGTTGGTGTTGATGGGGGTGGTAGTTGTCAGAGGCTTTTTTCTTCTTCGTTGTCGTCGTTGGCAGTGTCGTCTTCGTCGTCGTAGGTGTCTGCTGCTTCTTCTTCTTCTTTAGATTCTGCTTCTTCGAATTCGTCTTCATTTGCGTCTTTGTTCAGTGCTGCTGCTGCGCTTTCTCCTGCTGCTGCTGCTGCTGCTGTCGCCTTCTTCTTTTCTTCTTCTTCGTCTTCCAGCTTCTTGAGCGTTTCTTCGTCTTGGATCGGGATCGTTGGGCTGTTGTCTTCTTTTCGAAGATATGATGCTCCATTCTTCGTCCATGCAAAAGCGTATGTGTACTTCTGCTTGAGTTTGCGGGTGAGGTAGAAGAGGCTGCTTTGTTGGTTGTTGAGTTGTTCATTGATGAATATTTTGTTGTTGTTCATCTTGAGGAGGGTGTTGGTTCGTTTTTTGAAGATATTTTTCGTTGCGTTGCTGTTGAAACGGATGATGATGTCTGGTGGGTTGTTTTTGTTTGTTTTGTTGTTTTTGTTTTCTCTGTATGCTGTGTATTCTGTTTTTTGGAGTTGAATGTTTTTGTGTTTTGCGATGTGCTGAATGATTGGGTGGATGTTTTCATTTGGTGTCTGTGAGATGCCTTTGATGACAAGAGTGTGTTCTGCTTCATTGGTTGCTGGTTTGGGGTTGTATTGTGATGTTGGGGTATGGCTGATGTGGTTGGGATTCATTCTTTGTTGTGGGTGTATATTGATGTATGTTGGTTGTGGTTGGATTGTTTGTTGCTGTGGTGCTGTGTTGGGGTATGTTATTTGTGTGTGTGATTGAGGCTGTGGTGCATTGAGGTGTGTAAAGGGAGGTGGGCGTATGATGTTGACTGGTTGTTGCTGCTGCTGTGGGATGTTGGTGTATGTTGGTTGTGGTTGAGGTGTCGTGATGTGAGCGTATGTAGGTCGTTGCTGTTGTGTGATTATTTTGTTGAGGAGGTTGATGATGTTTTTGCTTTCTTGTGTTAGTTCTTGGAGGTGTTGTTGACATTGTGTTTGTTTGGTGAGTATATTGTTCATTTGTTTGTGTAGTTCTTCTTGGTGTTTGTTTGTTTGATTGATTTTGTTTTGATTGTTTGTGATTGCGGTGAGGAGGTCGTCGGTGGTGGGGGTGTCGAGGAGGTCGTCGATGGTGGGAGTGGTGGGGGCTTCGTTTTCATCGTTGATTGAGGTGGGTGGTGGGGGCTCGGTGGTGGTTTTCTTCCGTCGTGTAATCATCTGCGCGCACGCAAACCTCAGGGGGGAACAGGATCCCACCCCTCGGTAAAACGGGTTTAAACGATTGAACGCTTGTGAGAGAGAGAGAGAGAGAGAGAGAGAGAGAGAGAGAGAGAGAGAGAGAGAGAGAGA
>PIVK01000290.1 GCA_003354135.1 Rhodospirillales bacterium | reverse complement strand
GGTCGTAAATACGGGCAGGAGAAGCATCTTTCCTTCGCCACCTCCATTCATACAGGCTCCACCCAAGATCAAATCTTTCCATCCGCAGGTGGCATAAGCTTTTATTCCAGTATGCTTCACTGTAATCGGGTTTGATGGCGATGGCTCTGCGATACTCGGCAGCGGCCTCATCCGGTAACCCTAGGGCGTGAAATGAAACCCCAAGATTATTGTGGGCTTCAGCATAATCGGGTTTGATGGCGATGGCTCTGCGATACTCGGCAACGGCCTCATCCGGTAACCCTAGGGCGTGAAATGAAACCCCAAGATTATTATGGGCTTCAGCGTAATCGGGTTTGACGGCGAGAGCCTTGCGACAACTCTCCACGGCCTCATCCAGCTTGCCCAGTTTGTGGAGCGCATTGCCCAGGTCACTATGAGCCTCGGCATAATCGGGTTTGATGGCGAGAGCCTTCGTGATGAGATCGATGCCGGCGCTATGGTTTTCCTGTTGAAAGGCAATCACACCAAGCAGATGCATGGCGATAGGCTGACTGGGGTCGGCTTGTAAGATTTTTTGATAAATGCCTTCGGCCTGAGATAAACGGCCCGCAGAGAGGTGCTGTAAAGCCAGATTTAGGGCCTGCTCGATTGACAGAGCTTGTTGCCCGGGGGCGTGGCTTGTCGATTGGACAGGCTTTGCTTTCGGGGGCGTCTTCTGTTGGTCGGCTCTATTTGTATTTGCGTGTTTTTCCCAACTGGAGCGACCCCCGTTTCGACCGGACATCCGGTCAGTGGGCCTGAGCTCTGATACCCCCTCTTGGGGAGCACATCTTAAGTTCTCCAGTTCAGTTTCCACGCATTTAAATACCGATTCCCAATCACCGAATTCCGGTTGCCTGAATAGTCTCGCATTAGGGTACCAAGGACTATCTTCTCGCGAGAGCATCCATCTCCAGTCAGAGCTAAACGAAAGCAATACCCACACGGGCTTTCCCATCGCTCCGGCAAGATGGGCAAGACTGGTATCGACCGAGATCACAATATCCAGTAAATCAATTACTGCGGCCGTATTGTCGAAATCAAGCTCATCGCCAAA
>PIVK01000289.1 GCA_003354135.1 Rhodospirillales bacterium | reverse complement strand
TAACCAACCGGATAATGCAATACTATTAATTAAAAAAAGAGCAGAAATAAATGTTGCGAGTAAAGATGGATGGACACCGCTTATGATTGCATTAAGAAATGATCAACCGGATAATGCAAAATTAGTAATTGAAAAAGGAGCAGAAATAAATATTTCGAATAAAAATGGATGGACTCCACTTATGCATTCATTGAGATACGATCAACCGGATAATGCAATGCTGTTAATTGAAAAAGGAGCAGAAATAAATGTTACAAACAAAGATGGATGGACACCGCTTATGCTTGCATTAAGATACGATCAAGCGGAAAATGCAAAATTAGTAATTGAAAAAGGAGCAGAAATAAATGTTGCAAAAAAAGATGGGTGGACTCCTCTAATGTTTGCCTTAAGATACGGTCAAGCAGAGAATGCAATACTATTAATTGAAAAAGGAGCAGAAATAAATGTTACAAACAAAGGTGGGTGGACACCGCTTATGCATTCATTGAGATACGATCAACCGGATAATGCGATGCTGTTAATTGAAAAAGAATCAGAAATAAATATTGCGGCTAAAGATGGATGGACGCCGCTTATGCTTGCATTAAAAAATGATCAACCGGAGAATGCAATACTATTAATTGAAAAAGGAGCGGAAATAAATGTTGCGACTAAAGATGGATGGACTCCACTTATGCATTCATTGAGATACGATCAACCGGATAACGCAATGCTGTTAATTAAAAAAGGAGCAGAAATAAATGTTGCAAGCAAAGATGGGTGGACACCGCTTATGCTTGCATTAAGACACGGTCAACCGGAAAATGCAATACTGTTAATTAAAAAAAGAGCAGAAATAAATATTGCGGCTAAAGATGGATGGACGCCGCTTATGCTTGCATTAAGATACGATCAACCGGATAATGCAATGCTGTTAATTAAAAAAGGAGCAGAAATAAATGTTACAAACAAAGGTGAGTGGACACCGCTTATGCATTCATTGAGATACGATCAACCGGAAAATGCAATGCTGTTAATTAAAAAAGGAGCAGAAATAAATGTTGCAAACAAAGATGGGTGGACACCGCTTATGCTTG
>PIVK01000096.1 GCA_003354135.1 Rhodospirillales bacterium | reverse complement strand
ATCAAGTTCTTCCAGGAGAGGTCAAATGGTTGAATCGAGTCCTTCCATTTCATCCATCCACCTTGAAGATTGAGGGAGCAGGCATGTGCCAAGCGCATCTCCTCATCCATGTGAGCAACCGCGGCGACGGCCATCTTGCGTCGGACTGGCACGGTGGGGCGAGCTTGAAAGCGACCCGTACCAAGGCCTTGACGGCCGACTTGTGTCGGGAATTTCAGATTCCGATCTACCTCTGCCTCAGCGACAACAAGCTCGCGTGTCGGCACCCATCTCCTGTTGAACGCAGCTTCCCTATCAGCACGCGCAGACATGAGGGCCACGATGTCGGGATCCACCGACGACTTCAGCAGAGCAAACTTGGTCACTTGTAGTCGCTTGTAGTGTTCCGACACCGATGTCAGTTGGAGACCAAGTTGAACTCTGGACCGGAAAAGTGTGCCAGTGTCTGCAGATCGGTAAATGCCTGCCCATCTCTTGAGCGACGCACGGGCAGACTTTTCAAGCTCGTCCGCAAACGAACGGCTAAAGTCTTGCACCATAAACGGCCAAGTGAGGCGTGCGAGGACATAAAACTGGTATAGCCAGAGCTTCATCAGCCCATTGACATTGGAGTTGCGGACGGTGTCCATGTCCTTGGCGAACGAAGCTCGTACTTTTTCTTCCACATGTTTTTCGGTGACCAACACATGGATCCACCTGCCAAGGAATTTAAAATGTGAACCCTTGAAGGTGTCGTCGTTTGCAGCATCGACGATAAAACGGATGGGTTTGCCGGCGATGGTGAGGAGCGGATCGTAGGGCGAGTACGTGAGCTTTGAGTACGGCTTGTACTTGGTGGGGCGCAGCCGCTTGTCAAAAATGCGGTATCCCAACGACACACATTTCTTCGGTTTTGCCTTCATTGTCATAGACCAGGCCAGCCATGTATCGAAGCGATCGAGAGCAGCCTGATTGTGTTTAGGTGATTGCGTGGAGAGCTCGATGTCGTCCGCATACGCCTTACTCAGCGACTGCACATTCGTCACGTTGACTTTGTAACCCAACTTATCCAGTGGCTTCAAGAAGTCAAGGGCAAGTTGGAACACACAGTCGAAAAGGATGGTCGAGAGAACACATCCTTGGAAAAGGCCGATGTCGTAAAGGAAGAAAAGAGTCGACCAGTTCTTCGTGATGACCATTGCACAGAGCTTCTCGTAGTAGTTCCAGATCAACCTCTGGATCATCTTCGGCACATGGAACCACTCCAAAGCAAACTGGATGAGATTGTGACGTACACTGCCGTAGGCGTTCGCGAGGTCAAGCCAGGAAATGACGATCTGCACTCTTCGACGTAACGCATCCTCCAGAGCTTCGTTGAGGGCAAAAGAATGTTCGAGACATCCCGGCATCCCAGCCAGAAATCCCTTCTGGGTCTTGCGAGGGATGTAATCATTGCTGACCATATAATGTTCCGTCCGTGTTGACACAACTGAGAAAAATATCTTCCCTACGGCCGCGGTGACAGTGATAGGACGGAACTCTGACGGCATGTGGAGGATGTCAGACTTGGATAGCAGTGAAATGAACGCCTGAGCCCAGCATTCTGGGACTTCGCCAGTCTTCCAGATGCGCTTACACAACCGATGCACCGTTTTGAGAATGGCAGGGCACCGTTTGTAGGGTACATATGGCAGACCGTTGAAACCCGCAGCAGCTCCGTTTCTCTTGCGCCAGACACTTCTCCTCAGTTCCAGCATGGTTGGCGGACGTTCCGAGAAGACAAATGTTGGAGCGGGGGGACGGGTGAACTCTGGCAGAGGCTCGTACACATGTCCACGATCCTCGTCCCGGTACGTTTTGCAAAAATACGTTTCAGCATCCTCCTTGGAGAACGTTGGAGCGGCGTTCGTTGCTTTTCCCTTGAAGAGCTTTGCAGCAAACTTGTTTGGGTCAGCTTTGAACTGGCGCTTAGCATGTACTTCGGTGTTCTTGCGGATTCGCTCGTTGACCGCCCTACGTAGGCCGTTGTGCTGACGAACGAGACGGAACCACACACGATTCAGTTGTGAGTAATAGTCGGAGCCCTTCAGTCCAGCTTTCCGCAGTATCTTGAGAACTGACCTGCACTCCTTTTTCTGTTTACGCAGACTTTCCAGACCACGGTGAGGTCGACGTTTGAAAGGACGATGGTTGTCAGCCTTCGTGGGTATGACGCCGAACTTCTCCATGAAGAACTTGTGTAACCACTCATCCAGCTTGTGGGCGAGTGCTGATGTGGACGTAGTATGCATCACGGAGTCATTGAAAACGAGCACTAACGCGAGCTCAAGTTCTTCATTTAACTCCTTCCAGATCGGCGAGTTGGGTTTGGGGAACGCAATCTTGGGTTTCTTCTCCATCTTCAGGTCAGAGAGATTTGAGTCCCTTGAATGGTGTTGGGACTGATTGACGGGGTTCATTCCGCCTCCGAAGGGTGGCGGCTGTTGAGCAGCTTGCGAGTGGCAGGTAGACCGCTCAACACTGTGGTGTAGTTCCGGATGAACTTCCGAATGCGACTTAGGTAGGTCCGGGTGGACATGCGCAATTGGGCTCTCAGCTCTCTCTTTAATGACGACCGCTGACTTCTCCTCGGGTAGTTGGGGGGCAGATACAGTAGTATACTTGTCGACGCCCGCCTGCGCTTCACGCCGCCTCAATCTTGCAGCTGCGCGAAGATCACGGGCCGTCGGGGTAGGTTCAGCAACGGCGGTCGACTCCTCCATCTTCAAATCGTCACATTGTCGACCCGCACTAGATAGTGCTACCGCTGCCAGTGGCAACAACCCATCACGACCGAGTTTCAGTTTAGTAGTTGTCATTGGGGCGAGACTTTCCTCGTGGTCAACGAACTTTCTCGTAGTCAACGGACTTTCTCGTAGTCATCTGCACTTTCACAGAAGTCAACAGCCCTTTTGGCTGCCGTCAGATCGCTCCTGTGGTCATCCGCACAGGAACGCAAGTGGCCTCATATGAGGCCAAAAGAGGATTAAAATAGCCAAGCGGCAGGACTCACATTGCAAGCCTAGTGGGTTATTCACCCACGCACTCTTGAGTGCAACATGAGAACAGACATGAAGAGAAGAATTGTGAATACATCACACACAGCAACACACACACACACACACATCCGCCCGATAGGGTGGGTGCTCATCAGCCCCGGGCGTCCCACCCTCCCCACTTTCGCGACGCATCGGGGTAGTGGGGGGAACAAATGCGGATTGACGGTGCACCGTCGAACACACACAACGAAACAACACACATAAATCAAACTGAAATAGAGAGAGAGTGTGCAGAAGTGGTGTACGAGAACCAATCCTAGCAGAGCCGAAGTCATGGAAAACCGGGATAAAGGCGCGTGGGATGGGACCCCATCCACTTCCGCAACAGCGCCTGCTGAAAACAGTCTAGGCAACTATCGGTGAGTCCGCACCGTCGACTCCAACTATCGACGCATCCTTGATAGCCACTTGAATCAGCTCTCTCGACGAAACCCAGTCGACGTTACTTCTTGCGAGATATATGGCGTACGATGCTCTCGCGACAACAGTCGACAGCGTTTTACAGACTGACGACACTCGACGGTTTGAAAACCCAAGACGTCGCAGGAACGTAGACATGGACTTCGCTACATAGCCTCGTGCACCCACCTCGATGGTGATGGTCATTGCTGACCAACCTGTGTTGTTGATTGCTTCAACCAGTGGAGTGTATCGCGCGATCTTCCGAGCAGCTGCAGCCTCGATCCCTTCTTCAGCTGGGCACGTAAGTTCGATGAGATACACCTTTCGGGTTAATGTGGACCAAATAACGATGTCCGGTCTCTGGTTTGTAGCGATGATATGCGCTGGGAATACGACTTTCTGATGATCGTAGTCAACCAGCAGACGCCAGTCATTCGTACCATCCAGGATCGACTTTCGGTACGTTTGCGCGGACGACTTGGCCTGCTTGCCTTCTCGAACGAAAGACGAAGCAAGACTTGGGATCTTACAGTTTCGTTTGTGGTCATTGTTCCAGGTGTCGAGATGTCCCTTGAGTGCAGACTCCAGGTTAACCAGTACCGAGTCATGCCTCCATGTATACCGCTTGCCCTTCAGTGCGGTGGGACAGTTGACGAGGATATGGTGTAGGGTACACTGCTTCGCGTTGCAGAGGGGACAGGTGGCATGTTTGCAGTATCCCCATAGTTTGAGCATATCCGGCGTGCGCACACAGTTTATGGACGAGTTCAAGGCGAAGGCGATGATTCTCGGACCCGGCCCATATATCAAGTTCTTCCAGGAGAGGTCAAATGGTTGAATCGAGTCCTTCCATTTCATCCATCCACCTTGAAGATTGAGGGAGCAGGCATGTGCCAAGCGCATCTCCTCATCCATGTGAGCAAC
>PIVK01000095.1 GCA_003354135.1 Rhodospirillales bacterium | reverse complement strand
AAAAATGTTTTTTAAGATGATATTTTTGCCCAAAATGTTGGTTCAGTTTAGTACATTCTAAGGCCTGAAGTGGAAATAAAGTTACTTTTTTCAATGTGTTCCGCTAAAAACAACAAAAAGATTTTTCTTGCTGGTGCAGATTGTTTCCTTTTCTGATCATCACAGCAATTTCATGATGTTGTTTTTAGCGGAACACATTGAAAAAAGTAACTTTATTTCCACTTCAGGCCTTAGAATGTACTAAACTGAACCAACATTTTGGGCAAAAATATCATCTTAAAAAACATTTTTTTTCAATTACTCTACGCAAATATGATTTCTACATATGTTTTAGAACATATGTATGTTGTAAATAGTCAAAAATCATCAATGGTTGTTTGGATGGGCTTGGATGTAAAACTCACCTGAATTGCTGGCTATTGATCCTGCTACATGTGCTTTGGTAAACCACCCGGATCCACCTATTGGCAAGGGCGAACACTAGTCAAAGTAGGCCTGGTCAGCACATTAGGAGTCCCCCTTTTCAAAAAGCCAACTGGTTTTGCTGGAAGCTTCAGTCTGAAATCAACTTTTTCAGCTTGTATGTGTTTGGGGAAAAATGCATTGCTTGTGGACCCGTACCTTTATGAGGCTTGAGAGAGTGATGTACAGGCAGCATACAGGCAGGAAATGTACTCCCTGGGAGGTTGTCGGACGAAAAGCAGTGGTCATTTTCTGATGGGGTCCAAAGGTTGTCGAATAAATGTGTAGGGAAGTGTGTAGTTTCAACTTGTCGTGAGGGTTTTCAGTGTCGCTCATGGGTCTCGGTTCCTCTATGCGTCCGCCGGAAGCAGTTTCTTCTCGATTTTTCCCGAGGCGCCCTTGGGCACCACGAAGTCCTTCGTGTCCTGATCGATGTTGACGAACTTCCAGTCGCCGTTGGAGACGTCCTTGAACGGCTCCAGCTCGTTGGCCCGAAGCAGCCGGCCCGGCACCCAGTCATCGCCGTCCTTCTCCAGCTTCACCAGATACGGGCTGTCGGTGTACTTCTTGGTGTAGTTGATGAAGTACGGGGTCTGTTTGTCGTGATGGAACTCCTTCAGGATGACGTGCGTCGTGGCCATCCAGAAGGCACCATCGCTACCCGCGTGCAGCGGCACCCATTGGTCCGCGTACTTGCAGACCTGACTGAAGTCCGGCGAGAAGACGACGGCCTTCGTGCCGTTGTGGCGAGACTCCGCGAAGAAGTGGCAGTCGGGCGTACGCGTCATGTTCAGACACGCGCCCATGTCCGCGATCATCTTGGAGTTGTACCAATCGGCGCTTTCGCACACGTCGGTCTGCTCACCCCAGATCTCGGGAAAGGCTGTGGGCAGGTCGCAGTACCAGTCGTAGAAGCTCAGGTTGACGCCTCCAAACAACTGCAAGAAGCGCCCGCCGGCCGCGTAGCTCAACATCGACATCGCGGGAATCGGAGAGAATCCGAACACGCGATCCGGGCCGTACTTCTTGGCGGTGTAGAGGTTGGCGACCGCTATCAGCTCCAGGACTTCGTCCCAGTGCACGCGCCGGAAGCCGCCCTTGCCCCGCGCGTCCTGGTACTTCTTGCGCTTCTCCTCGTCGTTCTGGAGATTGGTCCACGCCTTGAGAGGGTCGCCGTCGGCGTTGGCCTTCTCTTCCCGGTAGGCGTCGATCAGCGCACCGCGAATCAGCGGATACTTGATCCGCAGGGGGCTGTAGAGGTACCAGGAGAAGGAGATCCCGCGCTGGCATCCCCGCGGCTCGTAGGGGGGCAGGGAATCCTCGAGCACCGGGTAGTCGAGCTGCTGGGTCTCCCAGACCACGATCCCGTCCTTGACGTGAATCTGCCAGGAGCAGCCGCCGGTGCAGTTCACACCATGCGTGCTTCTCACGGTGCGGTCGTGCTGGAAGCGGTTCCGGTAGAACTCTTCCCATTGTCGTGTCTGCGGTGAGATTATGTCCTTGATCCAACTCATGCGCCTGCCTTTGTCGCCATCGAGGCTATTCTGATTCGAGCTGTCGGTCGTAGATTGCCTGGTTCACTGAAGCGCGCTTTCGTCGGCTGAAAACGAGCGCATAGAATCCGAAGAGAAGCACCGTTCCCCCGCCTCCCGCCAACGCCAGACGAACGCCGTAGTTCTGCGGCTGCTGGGAAGACTGCTGCTGGTCCGCGTGCTGCAGGAAAGCCACGAGCGCGTGGACCTCGTCGTCAGTGAGGGCCTTGTCGCGATACGCCTGCTCCATCACGGCAAACGGAGGTCGCGCCAGGACGGCGCTGACGCCACGCGCTCCCATCCTCGAAAAAACGGAGGTGAGGTCTTTGGCCAGTGTGCCGCCACCGACAACCGAGTCGTTCTTGACGTGATGGCAGGAATTGCACGACGGTCCGCGCTCGGCGAACCCCATCTTCCCCTGGAAGAGTTCCTGTCCTGCCTGGACGTCCACAGCCGTCACTTTCCTGGTGGGCGCCGGTGCGGGTTTCGCTTCAGCCTGGCTCGCCGCGCCATCGGTGGACGCCGCGCCATCGGTGGACGCCGCGCCACCCTCGAGTTCGCGCATGTAGTCGAGTATCGAGCGGATTTCATCGTCCGAATACGCAACATCGGGCATGACCAAACCGGGGTAAGCCTCGGCGAGGGCGACAGCCTCGGGGTCGCCGGCTTTGATCATCTTCTGCGAGGATCGGATGAACTCAATCATCCACGCCTCACTGCGTCTTTCGTGGACACCGGCGAGGTCGGGACCAACCAGCTTCCCCCCGCCTACCGTGTGACAGGCCACACAGAGCGTCGAGAAGACTTGCTTGCCTGAAGTTGCGGCCTCAGCGAATACTGGATTCGACAGTATTATCCCGACCGTGACGAGGGCCGCGCTCAACGCGGTGAACACTGCCGCGTGATCGCGGCGTTTGCCGGCCACGCGGAACCAGCAGGAAGGGGGAGAGGTCATGGCGTCGCTCCTCTTCGGAATCCGTAGGGATTGCGGAACCCGGCAGGCCGAAGCCCAGCGCAAAAGCCCCAACGAGGGATCGGAAGTTTGCGGCTCTTTCGCCGGCGGCCCGTTTCGGGTCGAAATGCTCGAAATGCTCGAAATGCTCGAGGCCACCACGAGGTCGAGGCCGGACCCTTGCGTGGTCACAGCGCAGAGCTTCTCTGAAATCTGCTCGCTCGTTGGACGTTGCACCGATCAACCCCTCGCGCTCGTGTCAGAATGCAAGCTTTTCTGCTCTTCGAATGGACCCCTGAACTCGCTCGGCCGACCAGCACCCTGGTCTTCGCAACTCCGCCCTGCGTGGCCAATGCCGTAAACAGTGTTGGCTGCGCTAGTGTCTGCGTGCCGAGCTGCCACTCTCGTGAATCCCGAGTCCATACCTAGTAACCGGACCCACTTATCCTTTAGACACCAGCAAAGAAAGTGTCGCCTGGGGTGCGTAGTGCAAAAAAACTCGCCCGAGCTAAAGTCGGATAGTCTGCCGCAACCTTCCGGCGACCAACTGCTTTGTTATCGGGGTAACGGCCGCGAAACCCTGTGAAACGCCCCCGTATTGCCCCATCAGGCCGTGACCCAACAATACGTACTCGATGGTTGTTCGTCGAGCGCTTTCGCACTCCCGAAGCCGAGGCGAACACGGATACGGTAAGCTTCCCGACGTGGCCAGAGCTGCCGGCGCCGACCGCCGTCAGCCGAGTTGCTGGAAGAAGTCGTTTCCTTTGTCGTCGACCAGGATGAAAGCGGGGAAGTCTTCCACTTCTATCCTGTAGACGGCTTCCATACCCAGTTCAGGGTACTCGAGCACTTCGACTTTCTTTATGTTGTCCTGGGCCAGTATGGCGGCGGGACCGCCGATGGAGCCCAGGTAAAAGCCCCCGTGCTTGTGGCAAGCGTCGGTTACCTGCTTGCTGCGGTTGCCCTTGGCTATCATTACCAAGGAGCCGCCGGCCGCCTGGAACTGATCCACGTAGGAATCCATACGCCCAGCCGTGGTGGGACCGAAAGAGCCCGACGGCATGCCTTCGGGCGTCTTGGCAGGGCCTGCGTAATAGACGGGATGATCCTTCAAGTACTCGGGCATACCCTCGCCGGCGTCGAGACGTTCCTTGATCTTGGCGTGCGCGATGTCGCGGGCGACAACAATGGTGCCGCTCAGGGAAAGCCGCGTCTTTACCGGATGCTTGCCGAGCTCGGCGATGATCTCGGCCATCGGCCGATCGAGGTCGAGCTTCATCACGCCGTGGTCGCTGCTTACGCGATACTTCTCGGGGATGAGGCGGCCGGGGTCGCGCTCGAGTTCTTCCAGCCAGATACCGTCGCGCGTGATCTTGGCCTTCGCGTTGCGGTGAGCCGAGCATGACACGCCCATGGCTATGGGGCAGGAAGCGCCGTGGCGCGGCATGCGTATAGCGCGCA
>PIVK01000288.1 GCA_003354135.1 Rhodospirillales bacterium | reverse complement strand
CTTTTGTTGAGTCAACGCCCTTTAAAAACTGGGTGCTTCAAGCCGTAGTAGATAAATGGTGCAATATTCAGGTTCTATAACAGGCATTTACATGCCCCCTAAAAAGGGTGGCTTGCCGGGGATAAAGCGGCGCCGGACGCTTAACCTCGCTTTACTCAGGAGGCGAGGTTAAGCACCACATGCCGTTGACCTATAATCACCCTTTCCGCGGCGGGATCCGTTGAAAAGACGCTCCGGCACCGATGTCAGATATCGTCCACCTCAAGAACGAGCGTCAGATCAGACATGTAGTGGCCGTTTCCGTGTCCCAACCAGTCGACCCTGAAGGTGATTACGATGGATTGGGTTTGCGCGTCGTACGTGATGCTGCGCGGTACAACGTCATCCGGGTGGCTGTTACCGTAGAAGTCGATGAAGTCGCCGGTCACTTCCGCGCTGATGCCATTGTCCCATCTGTCGATGGAAGCGGTGAGTGTCTCAATGTACAACTTCATTTCATAGCCTTCGATAATCTGCACTGTAAAGGCCTCGTCGGCTGTCACGGACGCTAACGCGCCGTCAGGCGTAGTTGACCACTCAAAGCTCGTCTGCTTCGTCTGCTCCGGAAGAAACAGTGGGACTTCCCTGGTCGTTCCGGTCAAGAACGTACTCTTGTCTGAGACCTTGTACTGCCGTGGCGCTGTGTCGAAGTAGGTAAATTGAGCTTTAATTGTCTGCTGCGGCGATGATTCAGGATTAATTTCGCAGCTATTTTCTATACCACTGGTGATGTTTTCGCAATCACCGGACCATTGTACGTTTTGATAAATCGGATCTTCGTGGTGCGCCTCTAAGGCAAAGTTGCCGATTCGCCGGGGCACCAAGATGGGGCTTGATACAGGACCGCTTTCCACCGAACCTGTGCGCCATGTAACTGGCGAGACAGGTGAGACGATACCTCCGCCAACATCGTTTATCGTGATGGTGTCTATCGTGATGGTTGTCATTGGGGTGAAAAAGTTTGCCGTGAAGCGGCTGCCTGCCTCAACAACTATCTCACAAAACTCCTCCGCTCCACAGTCGCTTCTATCCCAGCCTGCAAACT
>PIVK01000045.1 GCA_003354135.1 Rhodospirillales bacterium | reverse complement strand
GCACGGAAGAACAGTGGGTCGGGTTCGGGGGTTACACGCTCTCCGAGGTCCGTCTCGATGACGTCCAGATCGATTTCGGGGAGGTCGACTCCTTCCCCCGGGGGGTGTTCTGGGATGGTGTCGGGGCTGGGCGGCTGCGCGCCTTCGTCAACATTGCGGATGAAGGCGAGTCCTTCCACCAGCCCACCCACGTGGATGTTGGCCATGTCGCTGAGGTCGTCGCCACCCTGCGTGCCCAGGTCCTGCTGCTGGTCGACGTCGAGGTCGGGGTCTTTGGCCGGCTCGGTGAGAACCGTCAGATCATCGAGGATCTTCTGATCGGCTGCATCGCCTTCAGCCGATCCAGAATTATCTTTTTCGTCCGTCTGGTCACTATCTTTGTCAGCCATGCCCGAGGCTCTAAATCCCCCGATCGCGACACCATGAAGGCTGCCACGAAAAAAGCCTCTCCCATTCCGGAGGAAAATGGAACAGCTCTGCAATTGTGTGTAGACCGTTCAGCGGAACGATCAATTAAATTCGTTTTGATTTAACAGATAAGCGCAACGACTTGACCTTAGAAGGTTTGTCCCGGACAGTCCTGTACCGCAATATCTTGATGACTGGCGAGCGAAGGCATGACAAGAACACAACTATGAACAATTGGTTTGTAGGATGTCGCCATGACCGACTATCCGCGTTCCCTGATCACCTTTCAGCGTCGCTTCGGCGACGAGCGGGCCTGTGCCGAGTACCTGTTTTCCGTTCGCTGGCCAGATGGGTTCCAGTGCCCCACCTGCGGTCACCCCAAGGGCTGGGCCTTGGAGACCAAGGCCAGGACTTTCCAATGCGCCAAGTGCGCCAAACAAACCTCGGTGACCTCGGGCACCATCATGCACGGGAGCAAGCTGGCGCTGACGGTTTGGTTCTGGGCCGCCTATCTGATGGCCACCCATTCCAACGGCATCTCGGCCATGCAGTTGTGGAAACAGCTTGGCCTCGGCTCCTACAAATCCGCTTGGCTATTGGCCGCCAAGCTCCGCCTGGCCATGGTCGATCCCGGGCGCAACCCCTTATCCGGCTTGGTGGAAATCGATGAAACCACGATCAATCACCGGACCAGGAACGACCCGCCGGCCAGCGGCCTTGGACGCAGCCACGAGGGAAAACTGCTGATCGCCGGTGCCGTCGAGATCGTCGGCCAAGGGCCGGGTCGTATCCGCCTTGCCCATGTCCCGGACTATTCGGCCGACAGCCTGCATTCTTTCATCGAAGCCACCACCGCCCCGGGCACCGTCGCCAGAACCGACGGCTGGAGCGCCTACCCCGGGGCGCCGGGGGTCCGGCACGACCCCCACGTGAGGAACGTGCCGGACTGATTGTAGATTTTAAGCAGGCATTCATATTATAATTTAGAGAGATATTTTAAATTGCTCCAACAACGGAGCCATCGGCTGGTAGCGAGTAAAATCAGATGAACCTATTCAAAAACATGAACATATCGACAAAGGTGTCAGTAGGATTCGGCCTCATCCTAGTCCTATTGATGGTTATTGCTCTTGTGGGTTCTATTAGCCTTATTACTGCGGATAATAATTTTAAAAAATATCGATCTTTAGCCAGGCAGACCAATGCCGAAGGCCGTGTCCAAGCGAATATGCTCACAACGCGACTATTCGCAAAAAACTTTGTCATTAGTGCGAACGAGGAAAATATTAAAGGTGTAAAAGAACGCGCAAAAAAAACCATCGACCTGATTAAAGAGGCCCGGGAATTATCCAAAAATAGCATGTTCCGGTTGATGGTTGATGATCTCGAATCCGAGTTAAGTGAATACCTTGCCCATTTCAAATCGGTGACCGAGAAACAAAAAACTCGCGATACTATCGTCCACGGAACTTTAAATGTCATCGGCCCAAAAATGGAAAAGGGCCTAACCGCGATAATGGAGAGCGCCTTCAAGGACGGCGATGCTAATGCCGCCTATCGCGCAGGAATTGCTCTGCGTAGCCTGCTTTTGGCTCGCCTCTATGCGGCACGCTTTTTAGTTCAAAACGACACCGCGTCTTATGACCGCACGCGAGAAGAGTTTCAACGGCTTGAACTACGCACTGATGAATTGATGGCAGATCTGGAAAATCCCAAGCGTCGAGAGACCGCTGCTGCCGTCAGATCGGATCAGCGGGACTACTACAAGTCCTTCATCGACGTATACAACGTTATCCTCGCACGAAATGCGATCATCAGAACTGAGATGGATCGAATTGGACCAAAGGTCGCTGATAAAATTGAAAAACTCAAATTGAACCTTAAGGCAGAGCAGGATGATCTAGGCCCAAAAGCTGAAGCGTCAATTAATAAAGCAGTCCTCATCACTATTACAACCTCTGCTGTGTCGTTAATTCTCGGAGTGCTGGCGATTTGGATGCTTGGATTTGGTGTGTCCAAACCTGTCCTTGCAATGGCGGCAGCAATGAAAGAATTATCGGGCGGGGACACCAAAGTAATAATTCCAAACTTTGATCAACAAGATGAACTCGGCGATATGTCGAGGTCAGTCATGATTTTCAAAGAAAGTATGGCTCATGCCAAAGAATCGGCCGCGACCGAGCGCGCGGCAAAAGTAGAGATAGAAAAAGCTCGCGATATAGCTGAAGAAGCCACAAACGCCAAAGCATCGTTCCTAGCTGCAATGAGCCATGAAATACGCACGCCCATGAATGGAATAATTGGCATGGTCGACCTTCTTGTTCAAACCAAACTTGAAAAAGACCAAAGCAATATGCTGCGAACAGTCAAGGAATCAGCCTATAGCCTTCTGACAATCATCAATGACATTCTGGATTTCTCAAAGATTGAAGCCGGAAAGCTTAATTTGGAAGTTGTGCCGTTTTCATTCCGAGAAATGGCTGAAGGGGTGGCCGAAACCTTAGCCCCAAGCGCCTCCAATAAAAACCTTGGCCTTCACATTCATATCGACCCGGAAATTCCGGAATCATTGCTAGGCGATCCCGTAAGGGTCAGACAGCTTATGTTCAACCTGGCGGGCAATGCGATAAAGTTCACCAATAAGGGAGAGGTGTTAATTCGGGCCTACAAAAAGAATTCTGCCAATAAAAGCGACACAGCGATTCTGTTTCAAATCATAGATTCAGGAATCGGCATTTCGGAAACAGATCGGGAAAATCTATTCACGGAGTTCTCACAAGCAGAAAAGTCGACGACGCGGCGCTTTGGTGGAACCGGACTCGGGCTTGCCATTTGCGCCCGGTTGACTGAATTGATGGGCGGAAAAATCCAGGTAGAGAGCGTTGTTGGAAAGGGTTCTTCTTTTACAGTTCTTCTCGCATTCCCCACTGACGGAAAAAATCCAAACACCGAACAACAGTCTTCTGATCTCGAAGGTTTAAAGATTTTATTGGTCGGCGAAGATTCTGAGAAATGTGACCTCGATGCAAGTTATCTGCGTCATTCGAACGGCCAAGTATCGATAATTACAGACTTAGATTTAGTGAAGTCCATAGCCATAGATGCCGCGGAACAGGAAGAGCCATTCAATGTTGTTGTATTGGGAACGTCCTGGACAGTTGATGCCCGTGCAGAAAAACTCAGGGCCTTACAATCAGAGAAATCTCTAGCTGAAACCCGCTTTGTTTTTATGACCAAAGAACGTCTGTTAAAAGACGATTTTAAATTAGTAAACACCATTTTTGTGGATTCAGATCCTCTGCGGCGATGGGACTTTGTACGTGCGGTCGCAATCGCGGCGGGTCGAGCCAGCCCTAATATTGATTATTATCAGGAAAGCGTCGAAAAAGAGGCACTTACTGCTCAGAATATCGAGGAGGCCGAGGCTGCGGGTACGCTAATCTTGGTCGCTGAAGATAACATCACCAATCAGGATGTCATTCGCCGGCAACTGAACCAACTTGGACACGGGGCCGATATTTTTAGCGATGGAAAAATGGCATTGGAGGCATGGAAGTCCAAGCATTATGCCCTTCTGTTAACGGACTGCCATATGCCCGTCATGGATGGTTTCGAGTTGACAAAAAACATCCGCGAATCAGAAAATTTTGGTGTGAGCCGAATGCCGATTGTAGCTATTTCGGCAAGTACATTAGAGGCCGAAGTGATGCGTTGCTACTCTGTGGGCATGGATGATTTCCTCGCAAAGCCATTGGAAACGCGAAACCTAAAAAGTGTATTGAAGAAATGGATTCCCCAATCGGGGCGGTCCGTATCAAGTGGAAATCACAAGAACGAGACAACATCAGAGCCTGCCGAAACATCTGCAGTTTTGCTTGATGATGGAAATACGCCGATCGACCCACGGGCACTAAAAGATAGTTTCGGTGATGACGATCTGGTATTTAAGGATATCCTTAATGACTTCGTCGAGCCGACGGCAGCCATCATCAAGGATATTAATAATGCATTCAGTGTCCGGGATGCAGAAGGTGTCGGAGCCGCCGGTCACATGCTAAAATCTTCATCTCGTTCGGTGGGGGCTCACAAACTAGCCGATATTTGCACAAAACTTGAAGAATCAGGAAAATCGGAAAATTGGGATTCAATCGATGATGCAATGCCGCTTCTTGAACCCGCCTTTGCGGATATTGTAAACTATATAAAGTCCCTATAGCAGAACGTGTGTTGCCCGCAGGCCACATCTTGGAGTGAATGCCGTGAAATTAAGAAGTTTGGAAACTCGTCTTGTTGATGACGAACCATTCGACGTATTAAACGAACCATTCGACGTATTAAACAAGGCAAGGCAATTTAAAAGAGGATTTGATGTGATTATCTGCGACCTCGAAATGCCGAATGTTGACGGTATTGAGTTTGTAAGACGATTGCGGAGTGATGAAAACGTTGCAAATTCAGAAGTGCCGGTGCTGATTCTTACCGAGGGTTCGGATGAAGAAAATGTCCTTAAATCTGTGAATGTTGGGATTCACGGATTTCTTGCCAAACCCGCTTCACAAAGCAACACTTAAAATGCGGATGCGGCCAGCTATGGCATCGTCTTTATTGACCATAACGTTTTGAGCAAAAATTGAAGGGATATGAGGTGAAGTCTAGAATTCTTGCGGTAGAAGATGACGAATTCAGCCTAAAACTGCTGCTCCGACATCTTACAACTCAAGGTTTCCCAAATGTGGTGACCGCATCTAATGGTGCGGAGGCTCTGGAGTTAATACGTAAGGATCCCTTTGACCTGATACTGATGGACATAGAAATGCCCATAATGGACGGTGCCTCCGCTCTTGAAGCAATCAAGTCAGACTTAAAGCTTCGTGATATCCCCGTTATCATGATTTCTGGCGTTGGCGCCATGGACAGTATAGTCAATTGCATTGAACTAGGGGCAGAGGAATACCTGCTGAAGCCCTTCAACCCAGTTCTGCTTCATGCCCGGGTTAACGCCAGTCTGGAAAAGAAGCGGCTGCGCGATATGGAGAGCAATCACCTGAGCCAAATCAAGGCTGAGAAAGAGAAGTCCGACCAGTTGCTCAATGTTATCCTGCCCTCTGCGGTTGCCAGTGAACTCAGGGCTATTGGAAAGGTTGTCCCGCGCAATTACGACAACACAGCGATCCTGTTCAGCGATATCGTTGGATTTACTTCCTATTGCTCGACACACACGGCCGAAGAAGTGGTCGGAAGCCTGCAAAGGCTGTTCATCAGGTACGAGGAAATCACCCGCTATCATCAGATGGAAAAGATTAAAACCATCGGCGACGAATTTATGGCCGCCGCCGGCCTGACCGTGCAGAACTTTCAGCCTCTTCTTTCGGCCGTGAAGTGCGGTCTCGACATGGCCAAAGCAACCAAGGCTATGGATACAGGCTGGCAAGTCCGGATCGGGGTGCATTCTGGGCCGGTTGTCGCTGGGATCGTCGGCGATGAGAAATACCAGTTCGACGTCTGGGGCGACACCGTCAACACGGCGGCTCGCATGACCGGCCTAGGCGGTCCGGGAAAGGTTGTCATGACCTATAGCTCTTGGCTGCAGGTTCAGGACAAATGCGAAGGCCTCTCGCTCGGCCAAATCGAAGTCAAGGGCAAGGGGCCGGTCGAGATCGTCGAATGCTACGGGCTGCAATGAAATCGGTTCTGGATGAATTCAGGAGTGAAGTGCAACACCTCCCGGCGCTGATGTAGCGACTGGAGACCAATCCAAGGAGGTGTTGCCATGAAAGTTTACGGTCATCTGAGCTTGACGAAAGAGAGCGCATTGCCCTTCTGCGAGCAGAAGGGCAATGCGCGTCAAAAATCGCCGCCGAGTTGAGGCGGCATAAATCAGAGAGTTGGATCGAAATTCCAATGCCGACCGCAGCTACCGCCCGCTCTCGGCGGTGACGTCTGCCGGCAAGCTGATGCCCGTGCTTGGATCACACGAGCATCAAAGATGGCGGCGATTACTTGGCCGTCTTCGCAAGATCGGTCGCCGCAGTCTTGATCTCTTCGAGAGTTTCCGAGATCCGTTGGTTGATGGTTTGAGTCGCTTCGGCATTGGACTTGCTGACGAGATCGGCCAATTCCTTCATGTTGCCCAACGCCTTCCCGAACCCAGCCTGCATGAGTTCGGCCTGCTTGGCACTCGCATCCTGGGGCGACCCGGATTGGGCGAGAGCTTCCAGTGCCGTCTGGGTCCCCTCCATAGTTTCCTGCAGGATCTCGGTCTGACGTTTAGTCACCGCCTGCATTCCCTCCAGTGCCGCCTTGTTGGCCTGGGTCAGGGCTTCCACATTCAGCCGCTGGCTCTCGACCACCGCAGCCATATCGATGCCTGGAATCTGGTACTGCCCCGCCAGTTTAGAAAATTCCTCAGCCATCTTCGTCGGATCAAAATCCGCCATTACCTTGGTCATATCGAAACCGAAAAACGGGTTTGCGTTCCTGTTCATGGCTCACCCCTACCCTGGTTTAATAAATGTTGCGATGCACAATAACCAAGGTACTCCGATTGTTCCGAATGGTCAACGCGAACTGCTGCAGCGCACAATCTTCCATTGGATGCGTCAGGGGGAGTTCATTTCTCCAGGTAGGGCGCCATTCCCTGGCGAGCGAGGGCATCTGCCCGTTCGTTCTCCGGGTGCCCGGTGTGTCCCTTGACCCAATGCCACTCCACCCGGTGGTTTACCTGGGCCGTTTCCAGGCGTTGCCATAGGTCGACGTTCTTGACCGGCTTCTTCGCCGCCGTCCGCCAGCCGTTCCTTTTCCAGTCGTGGATCCATTTCATAATGCCGTCACGCAAGTACGTGCTGTCCGTATGGACGGCGACGTCGACCGGGCGTTTCAGCGCCTCCAGCCCCTGAATGGCGGCCATCAGTTCCATCCGGTTGTTGGTGGTCTCGAACTCCCCGTCCGAAAGCTCCTTCTCGCGTCCGTTCCAAAGCATGAGCACACCCCACCCGCCGGGCCCCGGGTTCCCGGAGCACGCACCGTCCGTATAGAGTTCAACGACATCTCCCACGATTCTCACTCCAGGCCGTAGACACTCGCATCCGTCACCCCTTTGTGAAAACGGACCCTCTTCAGATACTCCAACGGGTCTTTCGGCACCACCAAAGCCTTCGGATCATGTCGAACAGCGTTAGGATAAAGTGGCCCGCGCCCATTTCGAGGCGGTAATTGGTATTCTCCATTCCCTCAGGGATAGCCTTGAAGCTGTGGATTCGCCCCAAGTCGTAGGCGTCCAGGAAGCCGGCGGCGGCATCGCGGGAAACAGGGGTGAAAACGGCCATCCGCCCTCTTTAGCCAAAGGGCCGTCCGCAGGCAAGGCGAACCGAGGAGGCTTGTCACAGCCGCGCGCTAAAGCGATATTCCGGGTATGCGATCCATCTGGTCCCTTCCGGTGCTTGCTGCCGTCCTGGTAATGGTCGTTCTGGCGTCCCCCGCCGGAGCGGCCAAACGCGTCCCCGGATTCGACGCCAGAACCGTGCCTAAGGCGGAAGAAAAGAAGACGCCGGATGCCCTGGTCGAAAGGATCCAGCGGGGACTGACGGAAGCCGGTTTCTACCTGGGCCCGATCAACGGCGTCATGAACCGCGAGACCGAAGCCGCGGTCCGGGCCTACCGGAAACACTCGGGCTTTCCGGACTCCGGCGAAGTCGACGAACGGCTCGCCCAGCAGTTGGAGACCGGGCACAAGGTCCAGCTCTTGCTGCAAAAACTGCAGAACGTCCGCCAGTCGCAAATGGACGAAGCCCGCCGGGCCCTGATGGGCAGCGAGCCGACCCGGCGGCTCTTGGAGAAACCGGCCGCCGACATCGCCGACCCGACCCGGGATCCGACACCCTGTTTCAAGAGTCCCGACCCGACCTGCCTGCTGGCCGAGGCGGCCGAGAGCGCCAAGGCCGTCACACGGCCCGACATGCGCGATTGGGCCCGCGGCGAAGTCCTCGCCGCGCAGGCCAAGGCGGGACTCATCCCCGAAGCCATGGATACGGCGCGGCGCATCCAGGACCCTCGCCTGATCATGGTTGCGCTGCGCGACATCGCCGAGGGTCAAGCCAAGGCGGGTCAAGGGCAGGAAGCCCTGGAAGCGGCTGAAATCATTCCCGACTCCATGAAACGGGCCGAGGCTCTCATCGCGATCGCCGAACTGCAGGCCGGCGGCGGCGACGCCTCGGCAGCTCGGAACGCCGTCGAACGGGTGCTGGCCATGCTGACATACCTTTCGGACCCGCTGGAAAGGATCAGACTTCGGACCCGGGCCGCAGTGGTGTTCTCCACCCTGGGGGACAGCAAAGCGGCAGAGGAAAACCTGAAGACCGCCGACGCCCATGCCCGGCGGCAGATGGAGACAGAGAATGGCACGGCCGCCCTCGGGCCGGTCGCCTCGGCCCTGGCCGAAGTCGGTCGTCCCGAGGACGCCCTCGAAATGCTGACCGAGATCACCGAGAATTCAGACCGCACGCCGATCCGGATCCTGGCCGCGGGTCAATACGCGAAGACCGGCGATTTCGATAAGGCGCTGGTCATTGCGCAAAACATAGAGGAACCCCGCCACCAAGCCGTCGCCCTGTGCCGCATCGCCACGGCGCAAGCGGACGCCGGTCTCGGTGACGTCGCGTTGGCCGCCATCGCCAAGGCGGAACGCCTGACCAAGGAGATCTCGCTGCCCTTCGCACGGGACTACGCGTCCAGTCACGTCTCTCTCGCGCTGGCCAGACTCGGCGCCGGCAGCACGCCCGGCGGCGGGACTGATGCCTTCATCCGTGCCGAGCGGTCGGCCGAAGTCATCAATGACGACCGCCTCCGGTCGCAGACTCTCTGGACGATTTCCGGTTACAGACGCCGGGCAGGAGACCTCGAAGGCGCCAAAGAGACCAAGGCAAAGGCCCGGGACTCGTCGTTCGACATCGTCAGCGCGCTGACCAAGGCCTGGATGTTCGGCGACATTTCCAGCGAATCCGCCGAGGCCGGAGAGGCGGAAGCCGCCCAGGCGGCGTTCCGTCTCGGCCTCGACGAAGCGGCGGCAATCGACAACGCCTGGGCGCGGGCCCGGGCGATGGCCAAGCTGTCCCGGGTCCTGGTCGATCTCCGGGCGATGGGGGTTGTCATTCCGCCAAAGGCCAAGTGAGCTTGTGCAGGTCAGCCGCCTCATCTACAGTCGGCCAGGATCAAGGGGAGCCGTGAAAACATGGACGATCGCGTCGTCGCCAACCAGGGTCCGTACAAAGCCGAGGTCGAAGCCGGGCAAACCTACGCCTGGTGCCGGTGCGCCCGGAGCACCGATCAGCCGTGGTGTGACGGCGCCCATAAGAGTGCCGGCCTCAAGCCCTTGGTCTTCAAGGCGGAAAAAAGCGAGACGCTGTATCTGTGCGGCGGCAGGCACACCGGTGACGAACCCAACTGCGACGGGTTCCATTCGAAGCTATGACCATCCGCAACCTCAATCGCCTCGTTCTGGCAGGCCTGTTCTTGGGCCTAACCGCCTGCAGCCGCGCCGATCTCGCCGCCGTCACCCCCTTTGTGGACCCGCCACCCCCGTGTCCGAAGATCAACGTCCTGGCCGATGCGGCGACCCTGACCAAGTTCAAGCCGGGTCCGGGCGAAACCCTGATCGACGCCCTCTTCGAGGCCAAGATCGTCGATATCGGCATGGCTTGCGAACACGATATCGACGGCGACACTCGGGAAGGCACGCTGAACGTGGACCTGCAGCTTCTGATGGAAGCCAGCCGCGGCCCGGCGGACAAGAGTCGCGAAGCCCAGATTCGCTACTTTGTCACCCTGACCGACAACGATCACAAAATTCTCGGCAAGGAAGTCTTCGACATGAAAGGGGTATTCCCGGGCAACCTGACCGTGACCCGGATCACGGATGAACCCATGGAACTGGAAATCCCGCTCAGCGCCGGAAAGACCGGCCGCGATTACCAGATTTATGTCGGCTTCCAGCTGACCCGCCAGCAGTTAGAGTACAATCGGCGGCGGCGTCAGTTAACGGGCCGCTGACCATTGCCCGACGGCAGTTGACGCGCCCGGAGTAAAAGATCATGACTTCCGGCATATCGAAAGCGGGCTCGGCTCGCCCCCTTTCCCGCGCGCGCTGCCGTCCTCATACCGGGTCTCCCGGGGGCGCCTTGGGGGTGGGCGTTCCCGGCCATGTGACCGGCTCCAGGGTCAGAAGCGGCACCGGACCAACGTAGAATTTCCGGTTCTGGATGGTTAGGGGCACGCTGAGGCTTGGCGGACCGCCGTCCCTGGGGCGTTTCGTCAGTACCGACAGGAGCAGCTTGGCCGTGACCGCATCGCGCCGGCGCACCAAGCCCCGGGACCGCAGCGCATCGACAGCCTGAAAGAACCCCCGGATCCGGGCGGTGAAGGCGCCGGTGGGCTGGAGTGCCTCGTCGAGCGCCAGGGTGCCGTTCGTCGTAAGCTCGGCAGGGCCGTAGGCGAGGGTCAGGCGGCGGATTTCTACAGTCCCCCCCGCATCGCGCCAAGTGGTCAGGGTGTCGTGATGCAAGGGTTCCGGCAGCGGCCCTTCGATGTCTGCGCCGACCTCCAGCTTCCGGATTCGGTTGCCCAGGGGCAAGGTGTCCGGTCCGCCCGGCAGGACCACGTCCCAAAAAGCGAGGTCCAGCTCGGCGCTCCGGCCGTGCTTGCCGCCCTCCGGGAGACGCCGGATCGTCAGGTGTCCCGACCCGATCTCGATCTCGAGATCGAGGCCGGGGTCCACAGCCGTCAGCTTCACCCCCTCGGCGGCCATCCGCAGCTCGGCGGGACGGCCGTCATCGAAGGCAATTTCTGCCGAAATGCCGGCCGCGGTGCCGTCGAAGGCCACGGTTTCGTCCCCTACGGGCAAGCTGACCGCCTGTCGGCCCCGGGTATGTGCGAAGATGGTATTCCAGGACCAGGGGCGGCTTTCCAGGACCAGCGATAGCCCTTGCCAGCTCCACCGGTCCTTGCCGGAAGGCGGCGCCACTTCCGGCTGTTCAAGAGTGGCCCGGAGCCAAAACGGGAAGCCGCTCATTTCCAGCTTCGCATACTCGACGCTATAGCCCTCGGCGCGCCGGGCCTCGGCCCAGCCGGCGATGCCTTCGCGCATGTTGGTGGCCAGCAGGAACCAAAGCACGACCCAGGCGACGGTCATGACGGCGCCTCCGGTTGATGCCAGCAGGCAAGCCTTGATGGCCCGCAGGTGTCCCGGCAGGCGGTAGGTTCTGGCCGGATGGGACGTCATGGACGGCACCGGCGCTCTGCGCTGAAACGGATTCCGGACCATTGTGTCTGCGTTTTCCCAGGGCGTGAACGAATGGCTTCCCTCTTTTATAGTGGCTCGAAGCCGGCGGATCGAGAGCCGAGAGCCCCCCGGCTCCGGCAAGCGACGATCTCTGGAACAGATCCGGCCCGGGCAAGGACCCGGAGTTCGCCGACAGGCGGTATTCCGACGGCAGCGAAGAGGACGAGGGGGACCTTTGATCTCCTGGATATTCTCGCCAAGTCCGTCCTACGGGGCTATGGTCTCCGGATGCCGGATTTTTCCCTGGAACGACACGCGGGCGGTACGGTCTGCGGTGTGGACGAGGCAGGGCGCGGCCCCTGGGCCGGACCCGTGGTGGCGGGGGCGGTGATCCTCGATCCCGCGAATATCCCCGACGGACTGGAAGATTCGAAAAAGCTCAAACCCACCCGGCGCGAGGTCTTGCTGGCTGAGATCCAGCAGAGCGCGCGGATCGGTGTCGGGATCGCCGACGTGGCCGAAATCGACACCTTCAATATCCTCCAGGCGACTCTTCTTGCCATGGCCCGCGCCGTGGCGGACCTGGGGACTCTGCCAGATCTGGCCCTGGTCGACGGCAACCAGGAACCGGCGCTCGCCTGTCCCGTGCGATGCGTGGTCAAAGGCGACGGAAAGTCGCTGTCCATCGCCGCCGCCTCCATCGTCGCCAAGGTAACCCGGGACCGCATCATGGCCACGCTGGCCCGGCGGCATCCCGGCTACGGCTGGGAACGCAATGCAGGTTACGGCACCGACGCGCACCGGGCGGGCCTAGCCGAACTGGGGGTCACGGAGCACCACCGGCGCAGTTTTGCCCCCATCCGGGTACTTCTTTGCGGGTCCTGATACTAGATATTGAGTCCGGGTGAGTCCTGTGATTCTACATGTAGTTTCAAGACTCTACATATAAAATATTGATCCCATCTCGTTCTTGACGCCTGGTCGCAGATTGGTCATCCTGCCTGTCCAACTTGGGCAGAGAGGGGACACATGAAGATCAACCGCGTCTTCCTGGGCGATTGCATTGAGATCATGGACAGCCTGCCCGAAGGCTCGGTCGACATGGTCTTTGCCGACCCGCCATATAACCTGCAACTGGAAGGGGAACTCCTGCGTCCCAACCACTCCAAGGTCGACGGCGTGGACGACGATTGGGACCGCTTCGAGAGCTTCAAGAGCTACGACAAGTTCACCCGCCGTTGGCTTAAGGCCGCCCGGCGCGCGCTCAAGCCCAACGGCACCATCTGGGTGATCGGCAGTTACCACAACATCTTCCGCGTCGGCACGATGCTCCAGGATCTGGGGTATTGGATGCTCAACGACGTGGTGTGGCGCAAGACCAATCCCATGCCCAACTTTCGGGGACGGCGTTTCACCAATGCGCACGAGACCCTGATCTGGTGTGCGCGGGACAAGGACTCCCGCTATCGCTTCAATTACGAGGCGATGAAGAACCTGAACGACGAACTGCAGATGCGTTCGGACTGGCTGCTGCCCATTTGCACCGGGGCCGAGCGCCTGAAGGAGAACGGCAAGAAAGCCCATCCGACCCAGAAACCGGAATCCCTTCTGCACCGGGTCATCCTATCCTCCACCGAGCCTGGGGACGTGGTGCTGGACCCCTTCTTCGGGACCGGGACCACCGGGGCGGTGGCGAAGAAGCTACGCCGCGATTTCATCGGCATCGAGCGCGATCCCGATTACGTCCACCTGGCCGAGCAAAGGATCGCCAAGACGACGCCCTTGAACGATAATGAGCTGGTGTCGACACCCTCCAAGCGGGCCGAGCCGCGCATCCCCTTTGGCCGGGTGGTGGAGCACGGCCTACTCCAACCGGGCGAGGTGCTGACCGACGCCCGGCGGCGCTATTCGGCCCGGGTCAACGCCGACGGCACCTTGGGGACATCGGACTTCCGCGGATCCATCCACAAGGTGGGGGCCTTCGTCCAGAAGGCCCCGGCCTGCAACGGCTGGCAGTTCTGGTGTGCCGAGGTCAAGGGCAAACTGGTGCCGATCGACATCTACCGTCAGAAGCTGCGAGCGGGGCTTCACTGAACAAGGAGGGAGTCCGGATCCAGGTGCCGGTCAAAAGGCGCCCAGTCGTCCCAGATCGAATTCATCCGGTCATCCCCCTTATCCATGGCGCCGGCGCCGGCATCCGCAATCACCCCCCCAGCATCCGCCATCAACCCCATAGCCGCCTCCAGTCCCGGCCCTAACATAGAGCGGGGTTCCGCCTTTTAGGGCGCCGGCCCCACATTGATTTCAAAGCGGCCGGACAGCGGTGGGAGGGTGTCGAGATCGGTCACTTCGAAATCAAAGAAATCCTCCTCGGCGTCCGCACTCCTCGGTTTACCAAACACCACATAGCCGGAGCCGGAAAAAGTGGGAGACACGTCAGCTTCTGTCGGCGCCCCAATGAGGATGTCCCCGAAACCGTCACCGTTGACATCCCCCACCCAAGAGACGGAATAGCCGCTGAAACTCTCCGGGATGGCACCGTTGATAACCAGACCGTCGGCGCTACCCAGAGCAGAGAGATCCATGGTGGCACTCAACCCCTCCCCACCGTAGATCAGATAGCTGGCGTTGGCGCCGGGCACCCCAATGAGGATGTCCCCATATCCGTCACCGTTGACGTCCCCCATCCCGGAGACGGAATAGCCGCTCATATAGCCTTCAACGGCACCGGTGATAACCACACCACGGCTGCCCAGATTCTCAAGATCTATGGAATCTATGGGCACGAGGTTCCCATTCTGATCCTCCTCTTTCAAGTTGTCCCCGCCGTAGATCAGATAGGTGACGTTGTCGCGGGGCGTCCCGATGATGATATCCCCGGAACCGTCACCGTTGACATCCCCCGCCCCGGAGACGGACCAGTAGCTCCCACTCCTTTCAACGGCACCGCTGATAACCACACCACGGTTGCCCAGCTCCGCAAGATTTATGGACCCTCCCGATCCCGCCAAGCCGTTCTCCCCACCGTAGATCAGATAGGCGGTGTTGGCGAGACCGGACATGCCGCTGGGCTCCCCAATGAGGATGTCCCCATGACCGTCACCGTTGACATCCCCCGCCGAGGAGACGTCAAAGCCGCTGTTGTTGGTACGACCGTTGATAATCACACCGTCGGCGCTATCCAGGTCCGCAAGATCTATGATGGGCTGCAAGTTGTTCCCACCGTGGATCAGATAGCTGGCGCCTCCATGAGGCGCCCCAATGATGACGTCCCCGAAATCGCCATCGTTGACCTCCCCCCCTGCCCCGGAGACGGAATAGCCGCTATACTCATCGTCGGCGCCGTTGATAACCACGCCACGGCCGCCCAGATCCGTAAGATTTATGGAGTCATCCAAGCTGGCCCCACCGTAGATCAGGTAGCTTCTGCCGTCTTTCTCGTTACCCCTATACGCCCCAATGAGGATGTCCCCGAAAGCGTCATTGTTGACATTCCCTGCCCCGGAGACGGACCAGCCGCTATACTCACCGTCGGCGCCGTTGATAACCACGCCACGGTCGCCCAGGCTCGCAAGATTTATGGGCAGCCCATCCGATCCCAAGCCTTTCCCACCGTAGATCAGATAGGTAACTCCGGAATTCCTCTTGCCAGAGGAAGCGTCGGCATAAGGAGCCCCAATGAGGATGTCCCCGAAACCGTCATCGTTGACATCCCCCGCCGAGGAAACGGACCAACCGGCTCGCTCACCAATGTTGGCACCATTTAATACAATGCCATTGAGTGCATTTATCTGGGATAACTCAAACTCCGGCGTAGAGTTTGGCGTGCCGTCTTGGTTGTATTTGTCGTTGTCGTACCTCAGATTCCCAGCGGTGATATTCGCCTGGGTGAATGTATCGCCAACCCCCAGTGCCCCGCCATTGAGCAACAAAGAACCATGGGTTGGTACCTGGGTCACCGTATAGGTGAGCTCCCCGGGGGAGTTATCAACATCGGTGGTCAACAAATTTCCGCTGCCGATAGCGCCAGAGACCCCAAAATTGACGGTCAGGGCCAGGTCGGCGTTCGCGCTCAACTCCGGCGGGTCGTTGACGTTGTTGATGGTCATGAAGACGGTCTTCATTGGAAAGGACCACGCGTGGCCGTCAAAGGCCCTATAGGTGAAGTTGGAAGAGCCGCTCCAATTCTCGGGGGGGGTGAAGATGAGCTTGTCCAGGTTGTCGGCGGAAAACTCCACAAAGTTCGTGTCGACCACCGTGCCGTTCAGCTTCAGGGTGCCGGTGGACGTGTCGACCACCGTGCCGTTCAGCTTCAGGGTGCCGGTGGAGGGGAGTCTCTGGTTGTTGAACGAAGGAAAAATGCGGATCCTGTCCGGGGTGTCGCCGTCCACGTCGGCGAAGGCGTTGGTGAAGGCGTCGGTGTCGAAGGGCGTCAGGTCGGTGTCCTCGGGACCGAAAACCCGGAAGTCGTCGGCCGTCGGCTCGTCGTTGACGTTGGTGAAGGTCACGGCCGCCGAAACCGCCGTCCCGTATCCGGATCCGGTCTCGTCGTCCTTGGCCTGCACCGAGAACTCCGGTGCACTCTCGCCGCCATCGTGGACGAAGGTCACGTTCCCGGCCACGACATTGTCCAGCGTGAACTCGGTCACTATTCCACCGTCCATCATGAAGCCGCCGAGATTCACCTCGCTCACCTGCACACTTACCGCGCCGTTGTCGTCGTCGGGATCCGTGACGCCAAGGTCTTGGGTCGTGATTGTCACCGTCCATCCCTCGGAGATTGTCAGGCTTGGGCGAAACACCGTCGGCGGGTCGTTGACCGAGTTCACGGTGATGGTGACGGTGTTGCTTTCCGTGGACCAATCGTTGCCGTCACTGACCAAATAGTCGAAGGTGGCAGCGCCGTTCCAATTCTCGGCGGGGGTGAAGGTGAGCTTGCCCAGGTCGAGCTGCTCGGTGGCGGAAACCTCCACAGGGACCGTGACGACCGCGCCGTCCAGCTTCAGGGTGCCGGTGCCGGTGACGGTGCCGGTGATGACGGGGAGAGAGACAATGCGGATCCTGTCCAGGGAGTCGCCATCCACGTCGTCGTAGGCGGTGGCGTTGGTGAAGTCGGCGGCGGTGAACGTCAGGTCATTGTCCTCGGTACCGGAAACAGTGACTGATCCGGCCGTCGGCGGGTCGTTGATGCCGGTGATGGTGATGGTGACGTTGGCGGTCGCCAAGCTGTCGAGGGAGGTCACGGTGAAGGTCTCCCTCAGGATCTCGTCCGCTCGCAGCGCCATCACGTCCGTGTTCGTATTGTTGAGCGTGTAGGTCCACAGCCCGTCGTCATCGATGGAGAACTTGCCGTACAACCCGCCCGTCTCGTCCTGCACATTGAAACGCGACTCGCCGGTGTCCGAATCCGCGATGGTCAGCGTGCCCGAGGTTTGGGGGACGGCATCGGTCTCGGCGCTCGCTGTCACGGCGCCCGACATCACGCCGCCGATGACGGACTGATCTAGGATAAGAGAAAGAACTGATACAAGCTCGAGGTTCCACGCTGTGTCGAATGCAGGTTTGTCGTACGCATCGGCAAATAAATTACCCAGTTTAAGCTGGCTCTGAAGATCGTAGTGCCCTTGAGCTATGTTGGGGGTATCACCTCTATGTCTTTTCAGGTGATCCGTATTGATCCATGTAGAGTTTATAGTGGTATTGGCTACATTCTCCTGAGCCAAACGAACACTGTCGGGCTTCTGATACCATCTTTTATTATTATTCTCAACCCACCACAACCCTCTATGATTCTCCGATTTATCATCTATGCTGCCGTAATGTCGAGTTATGCGTCCTATTAGGAAAGGCAGTCTCGGATATTTTTTTCCGCCATATTCCAAATCGCGTACATGTTCAACGAGACTATACAGATTTTTTTGATATCTCCCAGAGAATGTAAGTACCCTGGCATCATTCTCACCCTGCATCCAGAGAAAGCCAGCCATCTCGTAGTCAACACTGTCTTCCTTCAATCTTTGGAGTGCGTTTTTAGTGTTCTGCACGAGTCTCTGATACCAAAAACCTTTCTCACCACTCACACTTCCCCAATACTCCCCGTTTTCGGGACTTTTTTCATCGTTGATCTTTAAATCCGGCGCCCCCGGAGAAAACCTCCCGTCCAGATGCTTCCCTCCTGAAGCGTATTTAATCAAGTAGATATCGCGGTCAGGATACCTAAATGACATCGCCCTACCAAACGACAATTCCGGGCCAACATCATTTCCAAGTCCAAGTTTGGGATCCAAGTCAAGCCATTTTTCTCCCACATACAAATACGGAGGGCCGTTGCCGTTTAACCTGCTCTTCTGGGTATAGGGCCATATTTTCACATTATCAGGCACATCGGTCCAATTTTCACCGTCTTGTGGCAAAGGATCAGCGATATTGTTGAGTTCATTCAGTAGATTTGTGCCTAGTTGCTTCAGTAGCTCTTCGTTTTCACTATTTACAAGGCGCGCGGCCTCCTCAGTAACACCTCCCATATTAGACTGGCCAGCCAACAGAAACACCAGGGCGGGTTCTCTAGCCATTGCACTGCTTATTGGCGACCCAACAAACAACAGTGAAAGGAGAGCACACTTAGCCGATATGCCGAACCATTTTATTAACACGAGAACCCCCTGCTAACTAAATTTGAAGAACTGCCGCCCCTACCGGAAACATCGCCGCAACCGGCTGTTTGTTGACAGACTTTCTGCAACGATAGGGTTTAATCGTAACGTATAAAATACAGGAAAGCCCTCCGTACGGTTGTAGTAGCACCCTTACTGTCTGTCACATCATACTCACCACATTTAACCCGAAACTTCATTCTTGACTTTGTAACCTGAGCTATGGACAACATTTTAAATTGGTATGCCCTACTTGCTGGAGTTATCTTATGATGAAGCGCAATCCACTTACCGGAGGAGGAGCAAATTTTTGCATCATCATTCTCGTCTAGCACATTAGGCATGGTCACTTTTCTAAACAACCACTTTCCATCTCCATCCTTTACCTTAAACATTACTTCACCATGGGTATTTGTCCAAAGGTGATGCACATACCCTTCACCATCTCTCCAAGCAAAAGCAGGGCCCGCATACAGCACGACAATAGCTGCCAAAGTTAGTAATGATATTTTAATGGCTTTCATGGTTTTGTTCCTCTTAAAGCGGCCGGATGTGAGCCGTGATCTTTTTTCAGATGTATTCATGGTGATTTCCACATTAACTTAAGGTGGGTGAATCGCTGCAGTTGAACTGGGCGAAAGTGTGTGCCGGCGGGCAGGGCCTTCGTCGCCCCCCCCCGGAGGGCGACCCGCGGATCCCCTTCGTTCAGGATCTTGGAGTGAAAATCGAAGCTCCCCGTCACCCCGTTGCCGGGGAGGGGGCTCATGCGCGTCGATCTGGCCAAAACAGTC
>PIVK01000287.1 GCA_003354135.1 Rhodospirillales bacterium | reverse complement strand
ACAATAGAGTACTTCCGGTTACTATGACATCACTTGCTGGTCATCTAGACACACTTCCTGTTGAAAATAGGTTACTTCCTGTTATTATGAGGTCACTTCCTGTCATCAGGAGTCACTTTCTGTTTACAACAGACCATTTTTGGTCACTATGGCATCACTTCCTGGTCTTCTGGAGTCATCTGGTTACTATGACATCACTTGCTGGTCATCTAGACACACTTCCTGTTGAAAATAGGCTACTTCCTGTTACTATGAGGTCACTTCCTGTCATCAGGAGTCACTTCCTGTTTACAACAAACCATTTTTGGTCACTATGACATCACTTCCTGGTCTTCTGGAGTCATTTACAGTTGCAAATAGGCAACTTCCTGTTATTATGAGGTCACTTCCTGTCATCAGGAGTCACTTCCTGTTTACATCAGACCATTTTCAGTCACTATGGCATAATTTCTTGGTCTTCTGAGTCATTTACAGTTGAAAATAGGCTACTTCCTGTTATTATGAGGTCACTTCCTGTTTCCAGGGGTCACTTCCTGTTTACAATAGAGCACTTCCGGTTTCAATAGAGTACTTCCGGTTACTATGACATCACTTGCTGGTCATCTAGACACACTTCCTGTTAAAAATAGGTTACTTCCTGTTATTATGAGGTCACTTCCTGTCATCAGGAGTCACATTCTGTTTACAATAGAGCACTTCCGGTTATGATAGAGCACTTCCGGTTACTATGACATCACTTGCTGGTCATCTAGAGACACTTCCTGTTGAAAATAGGCTACTTCCTGTTATTATGAGGTCACTTCCTGTTTACAGCAGACCATTTTCAGTCACTATGGCATCATTTCTTGGTCTTCTGGAGTCATTTACAGTTGAAAATAAGCTACTTCCTGTTATTATGAGGTCACTTCCTGTTTCCAAAAGTCACTTCCTGTTTACAGTAGAGTACTTCTGGTTACAATAGAGCACTTCTGGTCACTATGAGACCCCTGCCTGGTCACCTAGACCCACTTCCTGTTGAAAATAGGCCACTTCCTGTTATTATCAGGTCACTTCCTGTCATCAGGAGTCACTTCCTGTCTACATCA
>PIVK01000286.1 GCA_003354135.1 Rhodospirillales bacterium | reverse complement strand
CGGGCGGTTCCGCGTCGGCCAGCCTGCCGGGCCGCGATGTTGACGGTGACGTTCTGAACTATGCCGTCGGCACCGGCCCGGCCAACGGAATTCTCAGCCTGAACGCCGACGGCACATACACCTACACACCCAATGCCGGATTCTACGGCAGCGACAGCTTCACCTACACGGTCACGGACCCCGGCAACGAAAGCGATGGCGGCACGATAACCATCGATGTGGTTCAGACGGATACCCATTACGGCGAGGACATCGAGGCTATTACTTCCGGGCGCGACGCCCCCACCTACTGGTACCACCGGGGCGACATCGTTGATCTGGCGGACGGCGGGTTCCTGGTAATGGCTCCCGCCAAGGCGGCCAACGGCAGTTGGGAGATCATGAGCCGGCGCTATGACGAAGGCGGGAATGCTCTCGGCGGCCCGGTCCAGATCAACACGACTACCTACAGTAGCCAGTTCTATCCCAGTGCAGCGCGCTTGGAGGATGGCTCCGTGGTGGCGATGTGGTCGTCCAACGGCCAGGACGGCGACGGGTACGCGGTCATCGGGCGCAAGCTGGATGCCGAAGGTAATCCCGTGGGGGACGAGTTCCAGGTCAACATTCACACCACTGGTGACCAGAAGCGGCCGGCGGTTGCCGCGCTTGCCGGCGGCGGTTTCGTGGTGACCTGGATGGATGTTGGTCAGGACGGCGACGGGAACGGCGTCTATGGGCGGGTTTTCGATGCATCGGGTGTTGACGTAAACGAATCAGATACAGAGTTTCAGGTCAATTCTCACACCACAAGCAACCAATACCGGCCTCGGGTCACGGGTCTGGCTGACGGCGGCTTCCTGGTGGTCTGGCAGTCCGACGGCCAGAACAGCGGGGTCACCGGCGTGGTGGCGCGGCGCTACGATGCCTCGGGTGGGGAGTTGGGTGGCGAATTCCTATTCTACGAATACCCCACCAGCGCTTCCAAGGGCTGGCCCGACATCACGACCCTGGCCGACGGCCGGGTGGTGGCCGTGTTTGCCAACTCCGGCACCTTCCCGGGGCCAAGCGACGACTATGACATCGATGCCCGCATCTTGACTGCGGAAG
>PIVK01000285.1 GCA_003354135.1 Rhodospirillales bacterium | reverse complement strand
ACTCAATAATTTTGGCTACCACACCGGCGCCAACGGTACGACCGCCTTCACGGATCGCAAAACGCAGACCGTCTTCCATCGCAATCGGCGCGATTAAGGTCACTTCCATCTGTATATTGTCCCCAGGCATCACCATCTCAACGCCTTCCGGCATCTCCACCGCACCCGTCACATCCGTCGTACGGAAGTAAAACTGCGGACGATAACCCTTAAAGAATGGCGTATGACGACCACCCTCATCCTTCGACAATACGTACACCTCGGCCACAAACTTGGTATGCGGCGTGATCGTGCCCGGCTTGGCTAATACCTGACCACGCTCCACCTCATCACGCTTGGTGCCACGCAGCAATACGCCAACATTCTCTCCCGCTCGCCCTTCATCCAACAGCTTGCGGAACATCTCCACACCCGTACAGGTCGTCTTGGTCGTCTCGTTAATACCAATGATCTCGATTTCTTCGCCAACCTTGACCACTCCGCGCTCTACTCGGCCTGTGACCACCGTACCACGACCAGAGATCGAGAATACGTCTTCTATCGGCATCAAAAACGGCTGATCGATCGCACGCTCAGGCTGCGGTATGTATTCGTCCAGTGTTTCCACCAGTTTCTTCACCGCCGTTGTGCCCATCTCATTATCATCGCTGCCTTCCAACGCTTTGAGCGCTGAACCGATGATGATCGGTGTATCATCTCCTGGAAACTCGTACTGGTCCAAAAGCTCTCGCACTTCCATCTCTACCAGTTCAAGCAGCTCTTCGTCATCGACCATATCTGCCTTGTTCAGGAATACGACGATATAGGGTACGCCTACCTGACGTGACAGCAGTATATGCTCTCGCGTTTGCGGCATCGGACCATCGGCTGCCGAGCAAACCAGAATCGCCCCGTCCATCTGCGCTGCACCCGTGATCATGTTTTTCACATAATCAGCGTGTCCAGGACAGTCTACATGGGCGTAGTGACGATTAGGTGAATCATACTCCACATGCGCGGTCGCAATCGTGATGCCACGCTCGCGCTCCTCGGGTGCATTATCGATCCCGTCAAAGGCGACAATATCACCTCCCCAGGTCTCGGCACA
>PIVK01000284.1 GCA_003354135.1 Rhodospirillales bacterium | reverse complement strand
GCAATATATCGAAGAGAACTCAAGAGTGAGGGTTTTGGGATGGGCAGTGACTTTATTGAAAATGGTGGGGATTCCCTCAAGGCTGTTCGCATTGTTGCTTCTCTCCGCGCGCTTCATGACAAACACCCTGAGTTACAGACAGGCAAGGGTTTCTCCGCCTTGTCGGTAACATATATATTGCAGCAGAATACACCTGGTGCCCTGTTACAATATTGCATCGGATGTTCATCGACCATACAACCGTTGAACCCAAGGATGCCCATTGTACCTCGACCAACTGAGATGAAGTTTCAGGCCCCCGCCTCTTTCCAGCAGACTATCATGTACACAGGAGAGCACCTGCTATCAACTCAGACGCATTCAGATTATACTGTGCTGATTGCATTTGGTGCCATAGGCAAGCTAGATGTTGAGGCACTGAAGATGGCTCTTGCATTTTTGTGGCACCGACATCAAGTGTTGCGCACTGCACTGACTCTTCAGGTACCACAATTTCCTGGCTTGCTTTACTTGACGGGAACTGAAACGCTACATGATTGACATCTCAGGAGGCACAGACTGATGAGAGCAGTCTCATTCAGATCATTCGTCCTCCTGAAGAGCCAGGTGGCACCATTCCACTGGAGGTTTGGGATTGCACTGATGGCTGGAAGTGCTCTGGTTTTGATTCCGGAGCAGATGCCATTGCTGCCATTAGAGGCTATGTTGCGGCACCGTTCGATATGGGAGTGGAAATGGTTCGGTCGCTTCTTGTGAAGCTGCCTAGTGAGATTGGAGCACCAAACAAGCACTTGATGATGATTTCTATTCACCATGCCATTATCGATGGCTGGAGCGTTCGAATTATTCTTCGCGATCTTCTTACAGCATACTGTGCATATGCTGCTGGCGCTGCAGAGCCGAAAGGGTTGCCACATCTACCTGTGGAGTATGCAGACTATGCCGTGTGGCAGTGGCAGCACCTTGTAATGGGGGGGCACTTGGAACAGCAGCTGGAGTATTGGACAAGGCAGCTGGCTAATGCACCAACACCATTGAACCTCCCGTTTGACCGGCCACGTTCTGAAACATCCAGTGGCCGTGAGGGTTCT
>PIVK01000283.1 GCA_003354135.1 Rhodospirillales bacterium | reverse complement strand
ACTACATACCCCTCCCCTAAATTACCCAAATTACCCTAATTTAGTATAATTTAACCCAGAGAGAGTAATAAAAAGAAGTGTGCTAAGGTATGGCATATGTCAGTTCGTCACAAATAACATTGGTTAAAATTACAAAAATACATTCTGGAATGGTAATTTAACCTTGAGAAATGCTCGAACGAGCTATGAGCGTTACATACCCGAGCATATACTAATAAAATAGTACCCTGTTACATGTTATAAAACTGTGAGAATTAACATATGTTTTATATTAAAAACTTTGGCAGTTAACAAATGTTTTTATACTAGTACTAACTGACTTGTAGTAAAAAAATCTTCAGCTCATACCCTTTAGGTATAGCGTCTTTACACATAACAAATGCACTTCTAACACAAATACACTTTTATCATAAAAAACTTTGATCATTAACAAATGTTTTTGCTAACACTGGAGAAAAACTTTGAACATTAACAAATGTTTTTACTAACACTGGTGAAAAACTTTGAACATTAACAAATGTTTTTACTAGCACCAAGTGGTTTTTGGAGTAAAAAAAATTCTCCCAGCTGTTTTACTACGTCAACACCATATACCCTGTAGGTATACTGAACAATCTTGTGGTATAAAATCTAGTGTAACCTATACATAACAATTGTAGTCTCCGTCACACATAATAACTTTAACAGCACCGATAATGCTCTAGCACCTAATACATTACACAATAATTCAAGTGTGGAATTAATCATCACTTTTAGCAACTGAACATATTCAGTTCTCTGTTTCGGGTACATATAAGGCAAAAAGTGCCTGTGCCCTGAGGCAATAACTGTAGTATCAAAAAGTATTAACTAGTATTAAAGTTTGATACAAAATCCTGAGATTCACTCATTAACGAGTATAAAAGGCAATTCCTGATAAATGCAAGACTCCTAAAAATGCAAATTCTTTAAATGCATAACTGAGGTAGTTATTAACTACTTAGCACCGTAGTGCAACTCAACACCATTATAACGTGTTGCTAACAACTACGTGAACACATTAACCTTCTGCTGCTGTGACTGCTGATCACTGATCACTGATAGATATAAAAT
>PIVK01000282.1 GCA_003354135.1 Rhodospirillales bacterium | reverse complement strand
CGGTCACCCGGAACGAGAACGCGTCCATGCCCTCATAGCCCGCTTCGGTCGCCTTGTAGTCGTAGGTCCCGTCCGTACGGATTTGCACGTGGCCGTGCTCGGTCTCATAGACGTTGCCCAGGGCCAGTTTGAACCCGAGGTCCGTTGCCTCCCCCTCAGTAAGAGCATCGCCGCCGCCCTCAACCGCGTAGCTCAGGCCGCTGGCGCCGCCGTCAGCCGTCAGCTTCCATGACGCCGAACCGTCCACCGGGAGCACCGCCACGGACTCGAACGCCACAACCGGGTTCGCGAGGTCCACATCGCCGTCCGAGAAGCGAAGCGTCTCCACGTTGGTGAGCGTGTCACTGCCCTCGCTGGCGTCCGCCGTGCCGGTCACCGTGAAGATCCCGCTGGCGCCGTCGTAGAGCACGTCGTAGTCCGCCAGAACGCCTTTGTACTCGGCAACGTCCAAGTCCGCACCGCCGTCGATGATGTCATTGCCCGGTCCGCCGTCGATGATGTCATTGCCCGGTCCGCCGATCAGAGTGTCGTCGCCCGCCCCGCCGATCAGAGTGTCGTCGCCCGCCCCGCCGATCAGAGTGTCATTGCCCGGTCCGCCATAGATGATCGCCATAACTTATCTCTCCTTTTGTCGCCCCGATGGGACGGCTCTGAAAAATCCACGCACGGTCCTGGCCCGCGACTGTATTGCAGATGGGAACTCTGTGACTGCATTTCAACCCAAAAAAAAATTAGGTGTTATATTTCGTAGCTGCTTATCAGCTAATGCTTTAGTTGCGGTCGCCGTTTTTCTACCTACGGAGAGTCCACACCTGTCATTTTGAGACTTCTACAGAGGCACCCCGGCAACGGCGGTCTGCCCCCCCTATTTATCCAATCGGGCCCCAACGAGGTCCGTGGATGGCGCTAGAGCGCGTCAGGATTGATCCAACCCATATCCGGCATGCCTGAAGAAGTTTTGGCATTCAGCTACGGGGAATTTCTCGATCCGTTCGGCGATGACGCGCCATCGCTCGTCCATTGATCTTGCGACGGCTTTTCGCAGCATGGCCTTCAGTTTGGAGAACGCCAACTCGATGGGGTTGAGGTCTG
>PIVK01000281.1 GCA_003354135.1 Rhodospirillales bacterium | reverse complement strand
CTCGGTCAGCAGCCCGGCGGCGCTATTGCCCAACTCGCCCACAAGGCCCCGACCGGCGGCGTGATCACCGTCGACGGCGGCGAAGTGCAGCCGTGGGTCTTTATCGAGTATAGTTCTGATGATGGGGGAGGAAGCAACCACACGATCGCCGATGACAACACCCAAAACCGCATCACCTACCTGTCGCCGCGTTTCATGGGATTAGGCTTCGGCCTCAGCTTCAACCCGGACGTCGATCATGATAGCCGTGCGGCCCAGCCCCTTAGAAGCAACGACCCCAATAGCATTCGCGGGGGGACCGGTTATAGTGTTGCGCTTGCCTATGACGACACCCTGGGTGACGTCAAGGTCGGGGCCGACGTCGGCTATAATCGCAAGCGCTCTCACGGGGCCCGCACAGGAGAAGCTGACAGTGACTCCAAGAGTATCCGCGGCGGCCTAAGCCTCTCCTATGCCGGCTTTGCCCTCGGCGGCGGATATGTCCGGAACATTGAGCACCAAATCAGCTATCACGCCGGGTCGTTTGGCACCTCGCATGATACCGTAGACGGCAACGGATGGAGTGTCGGCCTGACCTACGCCGTCGGCCCCTACACGGTCGGCGCGTCCCACTCCCGCACGCTAGTCGAATATAAGCTTAATCAGCCTGGTGACAATTCTACCGAGTACACCGTCGTCGGCGGCACCTACACCTTGGGCCCGGGCGTCAAAGTCGGCGCCGACCTGATGTATGCCGACTACGAGGCCAAAGCCGAATCCGGAGATCTGCCCATTGACAACAACGGTTGGGCCGTCAACGCCAGCCTCGTCTTGGCCTTCTGATCCGGGCCGGATGGACGACGAAAATCGGGGGCGGCCTTCGGGGCGCGCCCTTTTTTTTGCCTGGCTTGGCAGCACTGATCTCGGAGATGAAAGTCCTCTACGGACCGTGACGAGCAGGAACCGGATATCAGGCCGGTGCAATCCGCAGCGGTTATACCAAGGTGCGGTGATATGACCCATAGAGATCGCTTATACAGCCCGTCGGGTAGGAGGAAAGACGCAGGCGATGCGGCGCATCGTCAAGGCTTCCCGACGCCCTCCGACGGGCTG
>PIVK01000280.1 GCA_003354135.1 Rhodospirillales bacterium | reverse complement strand
ATAAATGCCTTCGGCCTGAGATAAACGGCCCGCAGAGAGGTGCTGTAAAGCCAGATTTAGGGCCTGCTCGATTGACAGAGCTTGTTGCCCGGGGGCGTGGTTTGTCGATTGGACAGGCTTTGCTTTCGGGGGCGTCTTCTGTTGGTCGGCTCTATTTGTATTTGCGTGTTTCTCCCAACTGGAGCGACCCCCGTTTCGACCGGACATCCGGTCAGTGGGCCTGAGCTCTGATGCCCCCTCTTGGGGAGCACATCTTAAGTTCTCCAGTTCAATTTCCACGCATTTAAATACCGATTCCCAATCACCACGTTTCGGTTGCCTGAATAGTCTCGCATTAGGGTACCAAGGACTATCTTCTCGCGAGAGCATCCATCTCCAGTCAGAGCTAAACGAAAGCAAGACCCACACGGGCTTTCCCATCGCTCCGGCAAGATGGGCAAGACTGGTATCGACCGAGATCACAATATCCAGTAAATCAATTACTGCGGCCGTATTGTCAAAATCAAGTTCATTTCCAAAGTATGCAATACGGCCATTCTCGTTCAGCACATCCCGATCAACCTCCCGCACATCTTTGTGCAGAGCAATGAACTCTGCCCGGTCGCTAAGCAACGGCACCAATTGCTCTAATTTCAACGATCTATGGCGGTCCTTCCAGTGGGCGGGGTTGCCGCTCCAAGCAAGCCCTATTCTGGGCTTCTTTTTGGGGCCCAATCGCTTCGCCCAACGATCGCGCAAATCGGGATCGCTTTGGAGATATTGTTTGCGCATGGGAATGTTTGAGAGGTCCGTGCCGAAGGCAAGCGGTAAACTCATCAAGGGGCAATGATAGTCAAATTTACCGATCTTCCCGTTCGGCCCCACGACCTCTGCCGCATCGGCCAGTTGTTTCAACAACGCTACCAGCGGTTGTTGCACTTGCAAGATGATCTTTGCTCCCCGTTCCTTTAACAAATAGACATAACGACAAAATTGAATGGTGTCGCCAAGCCCTTGCTCCCAATAAACGAAAAGCGTTTTTCCCGCGATATCTTCCTTTCCCAGCCAAAGCGGCTGGTCGTAAATACGGGCAGGCGAAGCCTTTTTCCTTCGCCA
>PIVK01000094.1 GCA_003354135.1 Rhodospirillales bacterium | reverse complement strand
GATCGGCGCAGGCGAAATGGAAGCCCCGGTCCAGCTTGGGCGCGAGGCTCCGTTTGACTTCGATCGCCCACAACCGTCCGTCCGGAAAGGAAAGAAGCAAATCGATCTCGGCTCCTGCCCCCCTTAACGAATAGCATCCTCGATTTGCGCCTCGTCCTTCCACCACACCATGGTCAAGATCGCGTCACGAGCGATCCTATATGTCTGTTCAATGACCTCATACCGATCGGCATTCCAGCGATCAATCCAAGCCCCCGCCCCAACAAGAGATGCTTTACTTTTATCGATGCGACCATCCCATACGTCTTTAGCGTAGGAGTCGGCATCTAATTGCTTCACAGGGAAAAAGTTCTCCGGGACTTCTTTGTGTCTCCGGAACCACCTGCCCTCAGAGCTGAAACACACGAGCATTGCCGGTGCTGGCCCAAATTCGATGAGCCTGATTGCAGATGCCGTCAGGCTGACATCAAACTCATTAGATAAATCTGCAGCTACATCGAGAGTCATCTTGCTTGCCTGGTTTGCCCTTGGCTCAAACATGAACCTGGGCATCAGAAGATCTGCTGCGTAGCGGTCAGCTACTCGTTCTGGATCATGGGGGGAGTACTCCTGTGAACTACCAATGTCCTCTGGACGACACCTGAATTCTTTACCCCGGTGATGTTCCCAATGGCCAAGTTCATGCCCTACCGAAAACCGCTTACGGTGCCATCGCCGATCCTCTCGAACTGTAATAACAGCGCAATCCCTTACACCTTGTATCTTGGCTTCACATCCATCCAGCCGTCGGTACCGAACTTTTGCTCGTTGCGTAAGAGCGATTGCCTCAATGTCAATTTCAGCAGGCTCCTTGATGCCAAGCGAACCCAACAGCTTATCTGCAGGAGACAGGCTCACAGCAGGTTTCCCTCTTCGTCAATCACTCCTAAATCCACGAGAGCGTCAAGATCGCTATCCAGGTCATTTTCTGTCTCGGTCTCCATCTGCCGAGCCGCTATCGTCAGATTGGCACGGCTCTCTCGGACCTGTCTTAGCAAGACGACCTTCCGTTCGAGAGGCCAAGACAAGACCTGCCCACTAACCTGCTGCTCGGCATCAAGCTCCGCCCGTGCCGCAGCGAGGCAACGCTTTCCCGCTGTCGTGACTGCGTCCGCGATCACTTGCCGAGTGTCATCAACCAGAGACGGCGAAACCTCCATCGCTTCGGCAATGATCTCGTCATCTCCGGTATCGAGGATCGCTTGAAGATCTGCATCTAACAGGGTGTTGAGTTCCTCCAGAGGATCAGACGGCTTTTTCCCGGCGGTCATGATGGCAGCCCTTTCCACTTGGCACGAATTTCCGCGTAGCCGCGACGAATACGCTTCCGAATAGCGTTGTACCTCTTCCGATCGACACCCAACACTTCACAGACCTCATCCGCTATCATTTCGCCATCAAGGTCAGCTTCAATTACAAACCATGCCTCCTTATCGTTCTCAAACATTTCTCGGACCTCCCTCATCACGACGGCAGCATGTTGGCGTACCTGGACGTCCTCAAGCGCCTTCTCTGGCGTTAGGCCTGAACTTGGGGGATCGATTGTCCCTTCTTCTTCACCCGTCGAAACGGGTACCACGCCTTCACCAGTCCGTTTGAGGCCGTCGTCGAGCCACTCATCAGCTACGCTCTTCATGACGCCAAACAAGAAGTTGATGATTGGGAGAGTTGTTGGACAGGTCTTCCGGCGACCATCTAGAGCGCGAAGCAGTGCCTCATTCAGCAGTTCCTTCGGTTCTGCCCTGCACTTTAGTGCAAGAGACCTGGCTGTATTAGCCAGCTTAGCGACCTCTGCGTTCGAGAGGTATTGAACTGCCGTTACAATCTCACCCGGCGATCTGTTCTTACCTACTTTCCCGTCCACAACTCCCCCCATCTTCCACATGTATAGGCGGACCCAGCCAAGGTTGCGGACATTATTTTTTCTTGTCCGCATCTACGAATTCCTGCGCCTAACCACATGACGGTCAAAAAATCCGTCATTGGAGTTCGCGCATTAATAACGGAGAACCAATTATGGGCAAGTTCAACAACTATCGCTACTACCCCGCTTTTAGCACACGTCCTAATGAGATTCGTTCATACGATAATATTGATGATAAGTCGAAAAACCTAATGCTCCCGGTGGTTTCGCTGACCAGAGCGTTGGAAGCTGCGTCATTTAGCCCGGCAGCAGAAACGCTTGCTCAAGCATTAGGTGGACGCACTGTAATCGTGGATTTCGACCCGAATCCTCGACCTGTAAAGTCTCATCAGGAAATCGAGGAGGCCCGTCGAAAGAGGGATGAGAAGAGGAGAAGTGAAGGGAAGGAGCCGTTTAATCCGACGGAAAAGCAGGAGCGGCGGTGGCGCCTCCAGCGGGAGGCTGTGGCTGCTTTCAACGAACATCTTGAAGAGGTCAGAAGCGGTGCCAACGGTTATGAAGCGTGGAGGAAGGTAGCCACCGCCCACCCCAACTTCGTCCCAGTCGTTAAGTTGGGGAACATCGCTGAAGCCGAGAAGATGGTTGATACGCTGATTGGTGCGGGACGTCGCATGGCGTTCCGGGTTGATGTACGGGATCAGACAGGCATTGATGTGTTCTTTGCTGTTGTCCCAAAGATCATTGATTCTCAACAAGCCGTAGTCATATTGGATGCAGGATACATTCGAGGGGACCTGCCTTGGGCAGAGAAGCTGGCCAACGCCGTTCTTCGACAAATAGAAGCAACGCTTCCTCCGTCTTTGTGGAGGGGGCTTGCTGTTGTAAGCATGGCTTCGAGCTTCCCGAACTCTCTGGCTGACCTACCTTCACCGCTACCCATTTTGGAGCGAGAACTCCGCGACCGCCTTATCGGGGTGGGGTGGGACGTGATTTACGGTGACTACGCGGCCATCCAGCCCCGTACAACCATGGCCGCCGCTAAGGGATGGTTCCCTCATGTCGAGGTCGCCCATTCGAGAGAGTGGCACTTCAGGAGATCTGCCCTAAAATCGGACGCCAAGGGGTACATCCGCTCAGCTGGCAACTTAGTGAGTGACTCGGGAGTGTGGCCTGGACGTCCCGCAGGGTGGGGCGCTGCACTTGTGTCACAAGCTGCCGCTGGACGTTTGGATCACGGGACCGGCCTTAGGCTAACAACACCTGGGCCGTGGGTTGGTGTACGGATGCACCAGCACATGACCCAGCAGGTACACCACCCGTAGGGCCAATTATGGCTGCACCGACGGCAGAGCGTCCAAACGCTGTGTTGCCGAACTCGGCTTCAATGCGAATCCGGATCTTGAGGAGTCTCTGGACACCATCTGCAACTTGCTGCCGGGATAGCGATGATGCAGCGTGTCCCGAAAGCACCGGATATGGAGCTGTTCTCAATCCGCGATCCTGTCCGTAGAAAGCCAGCAAGGATACCAATTCATCGCGTTCAAGCAGAGCAAGCATTCCTTCGGAGGCAGGTGTGGGGTTCAAGCGGCCTCGTCGAAGCCTGCGAATCGCCAACCCGCCTCTTGGACCAGAGGAGAAGCACCATGCCGTCCACCAATCCGGAATAATCTCCATGGCGGCCAGTGCGTGTTCCTCTGCAACAGCCAGGGTCATTCGCTCCATAGCTTGGCCATACAGGCCCACTTGGCGCGGGAGCCTGTCCAGGTTATCTAGAGAGCTCTTAATCTCGTACCCTTCGATCCGCCCGTTGATAGCCGCAAGGTCAACCCGCGTATCGCCACGAGACACGGGTAACTCCTCAACTACAAACGCGTCGAGGTCGCCATCGTGTCTCGACACGAGGCGAGCCTTAACTGCCGCTCTGATGGTTTCTTCCGAGGTGGGATACATGGTCCAATCGAATCAGGTTTTTCCTTGGCAGGCAACAACTGTGTAGAAAAATGTCGGTGACCGTCGAAGCTCACGTCCCAACCAGATATTTGACGGAGCTTGCGGCGACCGATATGTTGTACATGATGGACAACATGGTCGATGTACAACGTTGTGGCTTTTTATTTCATGATTTCCACGTGCTAGCGAGCCCCCCCTAGGGGACGCCAATTTTCTCATATATTCGCACGCCATTTGCACTCGGTTGCCGCTCTTGGCGACACCACTGGCCATCGCCATCTTGTCGATCTCTTTCCCGTCCCAGGTGCCGATACCCTGCCTTGCGGCTCGGCGCTCCCCCCCGGCGCCACAACGCGCACCCGTCTCGCCATGGGGCGAGGTTGGGATGCGGGGCCAGGGCAAACGTCATCGCCTACACGTCTCCCGACCGGTCCTCACTCGCGGCGTTTCCACCGGCGGCGTCCTCAATGGCCGTCGAGTGAATGAGCGCACAGCGGATGCAATAGCTTTCCGTTCGCCCCACCGGCTTGCCGCATCCGATACACCGGCAATCGCCGGGCGAGACCAGACGACCGCTCGGACGCGAAGCGGTCTTGGAGTCCGCACCTG
>PIVK01000279.1 GCA_003354135.1 Rhodospirillales bacterium | reverse complement strand
GCTTAAGCTTATTTGTTATGAACTTGGTAATACTTTCCATAACTCGCTCAGCAGCTTTTCTGCTTTTAAGATAAATAACAAAGTCATCTCAGGCGGCTGCTGCATTATAACCATAAGTGATATGCTCCTAATAATCGTTTTCATTTACCCGTACTATTCAGTTCGGGCACCGTTCGGGCCTTTGCCGGGGTGAGGCCTCCGTGGTTTGAGATGTTGCTTTACGTAGTGGGTGACAACCTAGGGGATCCGAGCACGAGCGCCTCGAAATAGTAAGAGCGCTGATTGCTGCGGGCGCTGATTGCCGCTGGTGCTTGTGATTGACCAGGAAGGAATATGGACTGCCTCTCTGACTCGAGAGTACCGACTTTGCCGGGCGTTTGAGGCTACCCGGTGAGGCGTAAGCCCCCCCCCCGCAGGTGTGTGCCCTTTTGCCCCCGATATCCCTCTATCTGACCCTCTATCTGACCCTCTATCTGACGATGCCCATACTCGGACGTTGCGCCAGAACGCAGCTTCTTTTCCCTATGCGCTGCGTTGGTCTTCGGTGAAGTCGATGCGGCTCTTCCCGGTGACGGACTTCAAGATGTCTTTGAGGACGAGCACCTGTTCCGTTTTGTATTCCAGCGCCTTCTGCTGGCGCTCGTTGATCGCGCAGGCGATCATGGCGATGAAGAATTGTAGCGTCAGCGGCAGCATCGCATGCGACAGTAGTGATTCGGCCTTTGCGATTCAACCTGGCCAACGGATGCCCGTCCGAATAGGCGTATGTGCTCGCCATTCTCCCGCCGTCGAGCCCATTCGGTCAAGCTCTAAGAATCTGGAGATAGGGAGAAGAAGCTGGGTTTTCGCCATGTCCGAGAACACGCAATGATGTCAAGTAGCGGGTTGCACCCGCGGGGGACGTTTTCAAGGAACTACACACGGTGACACGCTTTCAGCACACGAGTTCCCATCCTCGATGATATTGGTCGTGCAACAGGCGTCTGCGCCGCCGTCTCTCTTGCTGCAGCCGCTTCCGCCACACGTTCCACACGAAGCTGCGCAGCATGCGTTGCCTTTGAGAATGCCGCATTCACAATTCGGGTCGGGTATTATTGC
>PIVK01000278.1 GCA_003354135.1 Rhodospirillales bacterium | reverse complement strand
GGATTTGATGGACTGAACAAAATTTTGGCGGCCATTTTGAAAGGCTGAAATTTGGCCTCGTGCCAAAAAAATTAAATATGCCAAACTTTGGATGGAAAGCTACCAGCATACCAAATTAGGGCCTCCTAGGTCAAACAATGTGGATTTGGTGGACTGAACAAAATTTTGGCGGCCATTTTGAAAGGCTGAAATTTGGCCTTGTGCCAAAAAAATTGAATATGCCAAACTTTGGATGGAAAGCTACCAGCATACCAAATTAGAGCCTCCTAGGTCAAACAATGTGGATTTGATGGACCGAACAACATTTTGGCGGCCATTTTGGAAGGCTAAAAATTGGCCAATTGCCAAAAAAAATTAAAATGCAAAACTATGGGTGTAAAGCTACCTGCATGCCGATTTGAGCCTCCTAGGTCAAATAGTGTGGATTTGATGGACTGAACAAAATTTTGGCGGCCATTTTGAAAGGCTGAAATTTGGCCTCGTGCCAAAAAAATTAAATATGCCAAACGTTGGATGGAAAGCTACCAGCATACTAAATTAGAGCCTCCTAGGTCAAATAATGTGGATTTGATGGACTGAACAAAATTTTGGCGGCCATTTTGAAAGGCTGAAATTTGGCCACGTGCCAAAAAAATTAAATATGCCAAACTTTGGATGGAAAGCTACCAGCATACCAAATTAGAGCCTCCTAGGTCAAATAATGTGGATTTGATGGACCAATCAAAATTTTGGCGGCCATTTTGAAATGCAAAAATTTGGCAGTGTGCCAAAAAATTTAAATATTCAAATTTGTGTGTGGAAAGCTATCAGCATGCTAAATGTGGGCCTCTTATGTCAAATAGTGTTGATTTGCACTTTTCGGTCTGTGACAGACAGACAGACAAACAGACAGACAGGACCGAACACCCTACCCCCGCAGTGGCGATGCCATGCGTGGGTAATGAGCACAATTTTAAAAAACATTAATTTTGTGACATAGGCAATCCCTAAAGGATTGCATCATCTTTTAGAGCTTCCAGCTTACACACTTGGACAATTTCCAAAGTTTGAAAAATTAGGCCAATTTCATCATCTTTCTTGGAATAGTATACACATTATGAAG
>PIVK01000277.1 GCA_003354135.1 Rhodospirillales bacterium | reverse complement strand
TGCCAGCCACAGACCCAGAAATCAATATCTTAGGGGTGTAATTTTGACCCCCCCAAAAATTGCAATTTTGACAATTCTCTGGTGTCTAAAGGGTTAAACAGCAAATGTGCAATATCACTGAATATACTCTAACAGTGCATGAAATGGGTTTTTGGGCCATTTTAGGCCATTTTAGGGTAAATATGGCCTGAAATTCACCAAAATGCCATTTTTTGACTTACCTGATTAACCCTCTAGCCCTCACAGCGCCCATTGGCGCCCAGGAGGACCCCCTGACCTTCCCAAGGTCATAGGTCATACCCTGGAGGTCATAGCAAGCTGTTGTCTGGTATGTTTTTGTAGGAAGCTAAGGTAAAAAAAATGGCAGCTTTTTCGCGTGCCTTAGAAAGAATCCATGCACCGGGGGTCATAGGGGGCTGGCCCCCTCGCCTCCATGGAGGCGATTTTCAAATTTTGAAAAATTGAATCGAGCTCACACAGGTCATTCCTGTGTCAAATCCAGTGTGAATGTGGGTCACTATCTAGAGTGCTCAACAGGCATTTCACTGGTGTAAGAACCTGTGGCTGTCTCATCCTAGCAAGCCACAGTCAATTTTTGAAAGTTTATTTTTTTGGTCAAAATTACCCAAAATCACCAAAAATTCTCACATTTGCCTCTGCTTGACCTTGACCCCTAGCACAGAGGTCATAGCAGGTCAGCTGGTTGTATAGCACACTTTCTTATTATCATGCAGGTCAAGTGGGGTTTTGATATCTCTGTCAGCCACAGACCCAGAAATCAATATCTTAGGGGTGTAATTTTGACCCCCCAAAAATGGCCATTTTGACAATTCTCTGGGGTCTAAAGGGTTAAACAGCAAATGTGCAATATCACTGATTATACTCTAACAGTGCATGAAATGGGTTTTTGGGCCATTTTAGGCCATTTGAGGGTAAATATGGCCTGGAATTCACAAAAATGCCATTTTTTGACATCCCTGATTAACCCTCTAGCCCTCACAGCACCCATTGGCGCCCAGGAGGACCCCCTGACCTTCCCAAGGCCATAGGTCATACCCTGGAGGTCATAGCTAGCTGTTGTCTGGTATGTTTTTGTAGGAAGC
>PIVK01000276.1 GCA_003354135.1 Rhodospirillales bacterium | reverse complement strand
AGAGTTTGAGAGTTGGGCTCGCCCACTGCTCTCCGTCATCCGCACACCATCCCGCCTTCTCGGGCATGTCGTCCACCGTCGCTCGCTGATACGCCCCTGTTCCACGTTGAGGACTTCATTCACACACAGGTCCGGTACAGCACTACGTCAGAGTTTGAGAATTGGGCTCGCCCACTGCTCTCCCTCATCCGCACACCATCCCGCCTTCCGCGTGCATGTCGTCCACCGTCGTCCGCTGTGCAGGTTCTGTACATCCGAGTGTAGGCTTACGCGTCGTCATTCCTGACTTGACACCGCTCGTACTCGTCGCATGTTTCCCGACACCAAATGAATTACATCCCACGTCCACTTATCCACGTTCCAGGTCCAGTAGTAAGATACTCCCGAGTGCATACACATACATTGTCACTCCTGACACATGCAGTCTCACACCCCGAGCACTGTTCCCTTGCTGAAAGCCGAAAACTGTCCAAAGTCCCCAGCCGGGTATTCCTATGATCCAAGCGCAACACTGCACACCTACCGTCAAAGACGGAGTGCCGTTCTCTGCTTGTCACACACGATATCCCACGCAGGCTTCACGTTCCTCCACGTTCCAGATATGGTACCGGGTAGCCCTCGAGTGTCTACTGTGTCCCTCAAGACATGCAGCAGCTCCCACTCCGGACCCCTTTCCCTCACTGGTTGCCAGACACGTTCCAAAGTATCCAGCCGGGTATTCTCATGCTCAGAGCGCAACACTGCACACTACCGCCAAAGACGGAGTGCCGTTCTCTGCTCCACACACAAGATGTCCCACGTAGGCTTCCACCACATTCCTCCACGTTCCTGATACGGTAGTAAATGATCCACGAGTGTCCACTCCGTCTCACAAGACAAGCAGTGGCTCTCAGTCCAGATCCATTCTCCTCACAGGCTGCCACAGACATAACTATGTCCGCGACATGGATCACCCATGTTTCCAGGACCGCGACAGCGCACCCAGTCAAAGACCGAGCTGCGTGCAGTACCCTTCTCACAGATTCACCAACGCAGGCGTCCATATAAACAGACTCCCCACTCCACTCGGGCGTCCAATATCCATCGTCGTTGATATCGCGATCGTCCCT
>PIVK01000275.1 GCA_003354135.1 Rhodospirillales bacterium | reverse complement strand
GGGTGGTTGTCCGTTGTATGCATGGGTGTACCTCGAGGATACGTCGGCGGTACGCGTCAAACTCACTGAAGGCGCGTGGGGATCGGATTCCTTCGCGGACTGCCTGTTCAGTCCGGGTCAAGCTAAGACGACGGAACTGTGGTCTACGGATCTCATGGAGTCGTGCCTGCGGGCTCGTGACGGTACAGGGATGACGGTTCCATTCGCGATGGACGCTGAGGCGGGTATATGGAACCTTCGTGTCGAGATCGAGCCATGGGCGGAGACGGCACGTCGAATGCCTCATGTGGTCGGTACATCGACGGAGGGTCCGGAGGCCCCAGCGATGTTGGCACCGGTGCTCTACTCACGCACGAAGCCGATGAACCCTTTCGGAAAAGCCAGTCGACAGTCGCTCACGACATGGCCGGAGACGAGTGTTGACACAGAACGCCCTTCATCAGTTTCGCCGGCCGCTCCCAGTCACGAGCAGTCGACGGGGGTCCCTGTCGTCGACAAGCAGGCTCAGGTAGCGGCAAGGTCGCCAATGCTGGGGTCCGAGTTCGAGGCCGGGAGAACTACCGTGGGGGAGGCGACTGACTCCAAGCCAACGGGTGCGTCACCTTCGGAGCTGAGTTGGGGATACTATCACAATGTGCTTAACCATTCATGTGCAAACGTGAGCGCTGCGGTGAAAGCAGGTATCATAGTCGCAACGCGTCCCGTGGGTTTCGTATGCGATAGCTGTGCTCGGGCGAAGCTTCATCGGCATCCGTTCCATTCTTCCCGCGGGGAGTCAACTCTACCTTTGGAGAGGCCGTTTGAGGAAGTAGAGGCCGACGTATACGGCCCAGTCGACTATGGTGATCCATTCGGCAATCGGTATGTGGGGGCGTTTCTTGACCGACGGACAGGTCACGTGTTTGGACAGCCTATGCCGGCGAAGTCAGAGTTCGTGAAGGTTCTTCAGGGTTATGAAAGATGTTTTCATAAAGCCGCGTCCGTGGTACGGAAAAAGTTCGGCGTGGATATTCGTCTCGGAGAACTAATAACGGATAGAGGGGGCGAGATGACCACGACTTACGGCTCGTTGGAGTCACCGTTCGAAACCGCGTGTGGTACAATCTTCA
>PIVK01000044.1 GCA_003354135.1 Rhodospirillales bacterium | reverse complement strand
CCTGACTTCGCAACCGGTACAGGTGAGCAAGGCCTTCGTGCTGTCGCCCACGACCGAGACCGACACCTGGCGCATCGTGGTCGACCTGCTGCCGAAATCCGCGTTGGACTGATCTACTTTCGTGAGAAAACGAAGCCGCGCCATAGCGCCGGATTCTCGCGTGAACCCGCTCTATCCTTCTGAAATATAGGACGATTTACGGCACAAACCGAGTCACGGTAATGCCTTGGTTTATGTCGATCGCGTTCTAGTGTTTGGCGTAAATTTTACTTCCCTCGGGCCCAAACGCGATAACATCATAGGGTTCCCGGTGGCCGCCTTGTTCCATCCCCGGAGACCCGACAGGCATTCCAGGAGCAGCAAGCCCCAATGCGTTGGACTTCTCCGCCAGAAACCGTTTGACGTCATTGGCAGGCACATGCCCTTCGATTACATGCCCGTCGATAATAGCCGTATGGCATGAGCCCATATCGTAAGGAACCCCGTATTTTTCCTTGACGGCATCGACGTCGGATGTGTTGTTCACAGTGACTGAAAAACCAGAATCCCGCATGTAATCGACCCAATTGCCACAACAACCACAAGAGGCGGATTTGTAGACGACGAGCTCACCAGGCGCTGCATTGACGGGATCGCTCTGAGCAAAAGCCCACCACGACCCCCCACCCACCAGAACGACGGCAAAAGCGAAACCGAGTACACCCAACATGGGTGTTTTCTTAGGCTTGGCCTTCTCGGATACGGATTTTTTTGATGGGTGTTTCCTTGGCATTGCGTCTTTCCTTCATTCGCCTGCTCCAACACCTGGCCCAAGTCGCCCGAACACGCACTTCAAATGATAACCGTTTTCATTCTATATTATTTGAAAGGGACCGACAACCTGAGATATAGCACCGTTCAGAACTGATTTCTCCCCTTTTGGTCAAGTCCGCTTCTGATGCTGTGGACGGCCCCCCACCACCGGCATCGATGCGCACGCGCCAATCCCTCCGGGTTCAAATGCGACCGAACAGCCGGATACCCATATGCATTCTCATATACACCATGTAACCCATGCCACGCAGGAACCTGGTTGCCACGAGCGCAATTAGCGCGCCCTCCAGTCCATAGAGGAGGATGGCGAGCGGTGTTACGATGACGTTGGTCAAGAGAACCCACCGCGCGACCTTCGCCGCCTTGTCCTGATGGCCGCCGAACCGGAGAAACGGCGAGGCGGACTCGAGCGTGCAGTTGACCACCGCGCCCGCCAGGATGACGTAGAGCCAATTCCGATAGTCCGCCAAATCGCCGTGGAACCAAGCGAGAATCGGGGTGGCGAAAATGCCAATGCCGACGGCCGCGACACAATTGGCGGCACCGAGCGTCAGTAAGGTCCTATCGAACAATTTCTGCAGCCCGGCCCGGTCGTGATCCAGTTCCGCGACCCTGGGCGAGATCACGTTGCTGATGGAACTGAAGTTCAGCCACACAAATGAGGCAACGAAGACCAACAGGCTAAACACGCCAATGGAATTTTCGTCCGTGTGCAGGATCTCGAGCGCAAACACATCGATGCGAACCAAAAAAGAATTAGCGAGCGCCGAATAGAGAAGCGGCACGCCGACCTTGTTCCATTGCGCTTGTTCGTATCGCGTCGTCAGGCCCCTGAATTTAAACGGCATTCCATCTGCAAGCAAAACCCATTGGACGGCGACGACAATGGCGCTGGTCACGAAGAACAGGGAAACGGCCTGGTATTCATCGAACGTCGGGTAGAAAATGAGCCACGTCACGCACGCGAGCCAGAATAGCCCGGGCTTCAAGACTTCGTGGGGCAGGATGCCGGCGACCGTTCGTTTCATAGATTGGATAATGGCGCCAAAGAACATCGATAGCGCCACCAGGGGCGTTAGAATGATCGCAAAATATGCTTCGTGCTCCAGGTGATCCAGATTCAAATACTCAAATATATACGCAATAGAAAGGGACAAAGCCGCCGCTACGGCGCCTAGGATCAAGCACAGCCTAAGATAGTAGATGATGAAGCCCTTGACCTCACCCCAAGATCGATCTTTCAGATATTGCGGGATGAACCTTCGGGCCGCAGCCTGCCCGCCGAAGAGGATCATCGCCGAGGCGATCCCCGCCACGCCGAGCGCAACCCTGAAATCCCCCAGGCCGTCGAGCCCAAGATGCCGGGTCAAGTAGCCATTCAGTAGAAAGCTGAGCCCAAACCCAGCGTACACGATAACCATAGAGACAATGGTTCTCACGACATCCCACCAGCCTGCCCGTGGTTATTCCTGGCACTTAACGATCCGGTCTGTCCGGCCGCACTGTTAAGCGAAATTCCCGGTTTATCGCTCTTGTCGATCTGCCCCCAAAAATTCGCCCCCGATTGCACCCAAAGGTAAAGTCCTAAACTTGCTGGAAATTTTGAAAGGGCCGCATCCTCCGACATGGATGACAAACCCGGGCACGGCGGCACCGGCCCTGACGGAGAAGGCACCCCATGGAGAAGAGGTTACCGGCATCGATGCGCACGCGCCAATCCCTTTCGTATCCGATCCCGGAAGACAACGCGGCCCCTCCCCCCGGCGGGAAAGCCGCCGTTCGAGCCGTCGCCAAATCCTCCCTCCTGCATTCTGCGGGAGGAAGGGTCGGCGCCTCGGGTTGATATTTAAGTGAGCGGCATTGGGGTCTAGCCCCAAATGTCCTTGGCGGTATTGGCGTACCAGCCCCGTGCGTAGCGGGCTTCGAGTTCGTGGAACTTGGCCCCTTCGCCCATGGGGCTCAAGCCGCCCGCACCGGCCACCGGCGTGTAGCCCTTGGCCGAGACCCGGTAGACGGCCGTCACCGAGATTCCGTAATTGGGCGTGATCAGGCTGTAACAGGTGTTGGACGTGGTGGGCACGCTGGGCGTCTCGCCCCGGAGCACGGCCACCACGGCCGCCGCGCAGACCTTGGCCTGGGTGTTCGCCGCGTTGCCCGACTTGGGCATCTTGGTGGCGATGGAGGCATCCCCCAGGACATGGATGTTGTCCAGGATTGTCGATTCGAAGGTGTCGAACTTGACCGGGCACCAGCCAAATTGGTTGGTCAACGCCGCCGTGTGGGCGATCTTGCCCGCCGTCTGGGCCGGAATGATGTTGATTACGTCACCCTTATGGCTTTCGAACTCGGTGTGCACGGTCATGGCCTTGGCGTCCACGCGCAGGACCCGTCCATCCTTGGAGGCCGGCACCCATTCGATCAGACCGGGGTACTGGGATTTCCAGCCCTCGGTAAACAGGCCCTTCTTGGAGAACTTGTCCTTGGCATCCAAGATCAGGATCTTGGATTTTGGCTTATGGCGTTTGAGGTAATGCGCGATCATGCTGGCCCGCTCATACGGCCCCGGCGGGCAGCGGAAGGGATTGGGCGGGGGCGCGATGATCACTGTTCCACCGTCCTTCATCGCTTCCAGTTGTTTGCGCAACAGTGCCGTCTGCGGCCCCGCCTTCCAGGCATGCGGGATGGTCTCGGCGACCGTTGCGTCATAGCCCTCGATGGTCTCGAACCTGAAGTCGATACCGGGGGAAACAATCAGGTGGTCATAAGCCAGCGTCTTGCCGCCCTGGGTCTTCACCATCTTCTTCCTATGCTCGACAGCGACCACCAAGTCCTGAACGACATGCACTCCATGGTCCTCCGCCATGGGGACGAAGTCATGGGTAATGGAGGCCAAGCTGCGCACGCCACCCAGAACAAGGTTTGAAAACGGGCAGGTGGTGTAGGTCTTGTTGGGCTCGATCAGGGTCACGTCGATTTCGGGTCCGAACCATTTGACGTACTTGGCCGCCGTGGCGCCGCCGAAACCACCGCCGATCACCACCACCTTGGGCGCGGCGCCGCAGCCGATCATCGGAACCGTGGAAACAGCGCCGAGCGCACCGGCCGTCTTGAGGAATTGCCTGCGTGTACCTTTGATACTCATCTCTGTCGTCTCCCCGTAACCTACTTGTTGTCCAAGCTTTCGAAATAGCGGCCCATCGCCTGAATCTCGTCGGCGGTGTAACCCTTGGCGATCCGCTTCATGATGGTCGATGGCTTGGCGCCCGAGCGGAACTCGTTCATCTTCTTGACGAGGGCCTTGGCCGACATGTCGTGAAGACCGTCGATCACGCCGATGCTCTCGCCTTCGAAACCATGACAATTGAAACAGTTGGATGCGATCAGGTCGGCCCGCGCCACCTTGCTCGCGGCCTCGGCGCTGACGGTCGGGACAGCGACCGCAAGCGCCGCAGCCAAAATCAGTCCGAAACGAAACGGTTGGTGAGTTCTCATACTCTGTCTCCCTTCAAAGAAATATGGATCACTGGAAAGCCAATTCGTCTTCGATCGCGGCAATTCCGGCAGCCGCACAGGAATCGTCGGCGGCCCCCCCGGGAGCCCCCGAGACGCCGATCCCGCCGACGAGCGCCCCCGCCGCCTCGATCATCATACCACCACCCAACGCCAGGGCGCCGGTGATGTCGCGAAGGCCGGCCTGGGACTTGCCCGCCGCGCTCAGTTCGGCCAACTCCGTCGTCGTGGTGCGGAAAGTGACGGCCGTCCAGGCCTTGCGCCGCGCCGCCTCGGGCGTGTGCGGACCGGCGTAGCGGTCCCGCAACAAGACCTGGAGGGTCCCGCTGCGGTCAACCACCGCCGCCGCCGCCTGATAGCCCTGCTCGCGGCAGGAGGCGAGCGCGCCCAGGGCCGCCTTCAACGCAACATCGGGGGTCATCATACGCACGGAGAAGAGGGCTTTATCCTCCTCCGCGCGCACGCCGGAGACGGTCATACCCACAGCAAAAAGGGCGCCCGCGGTGAACAGGAACACCGCCGCGCCCAACCGCGCAAAAGTATTTCGCTTCCTCTGCATGACGTACTCCCTTCCGCCCCTTATCCGCCGTCGATATCCGTTCAGCGTCCTTCAGCCACTTCATGACCCGGGATGCGGCCCAGGATGGAGCGCAAGAGTCCCCAGAAAAAATCCTCGCCCGGATAACCGAGAATACGACCCTGTTCCCGACCGTCCTGCAAAACGACAAAGGTCGGCGTGTAGACGACACCCCTCACCCGTTCAAGGTCCGACGGAATGGGATTATCGACGTCGATCACCCGCAACGTCAAGACCCGCGCCTCGTCTGTCTTGTCGAACAGGTCGCCCACTTCCGAATGCCAAGTCTCACACCAGGGGCAGTCGCCAGACTCATACATTACCAGCTCCGCCGCGTTGGCCCACAGAGGGAACGACACGACCAGGACAGCCGCCAGCACCGGCCCCATCGGAATATGAAACCAACCTTTGTTTGACTGGTGGCGATGCATGACCTCTGGGAACCCTCCCGAAGCTGCGAAGTTTAAAAGAATCAACATATACATCACACGAACTGTTAAATAGTATATCTGCATGCACTTGCAATTTCTACAACTTAAATTCAAATTTTTCCCTTGCCTCTCAATATAGTTCCGCGTTAACGTCCCTTCGAGTCCGCATAGGCGCGCAGGTTTCCTTGATGCGCCGTTCGGTACTTAAAAGGGTGAAGTAACTGCTGTTTACGCAACGGGGGTATAAAAATGATTTCTGGACTGTTTGCCGCCCTGGCTGCCGTTGCCGTTGTCGCCGCCGGAAGCACGGCCTCCCTGGCGGCCTCGAAAAGCAAGCCCCCGCAAAAACTAGTCAATTATCTCGTGATCAATGAAGATTCGATCCCTGAGTACCTATCAGGTCGACCCGGTGATCCGAAGCAGGGCAGGAAACTGGTCATCTCCCGCAAGAAAGGGAACTGTCTCGCCTGCCACAAGATGCCGATCCCGGAAAAGGCCGACCACGGTGGAACCGGCACCGACCTGACGGGCGTGGCGGACCGGATGACCGAGAGCCAGCTGCGCCTGCGCCTGGTCGACCCTAAGCGGATTATTCCCGATACGATGATGCCGGCCTTCTATAAAATCCAGGGCCTAAATCGGGTGCTGCCCAAGTTCAAGGGTAAGGCAATCCTCACCGCGCAGGAGATCGAGGACATCATCGCCTACATCGTCACCCTTAAGGAGTGATGATACATCCTGCGCCTTAACCCAATTCGATAAGCCAGACCGATTCGAAGGAGATCATCGATGGCTCACCTTTCTTTCAAGCCCGGCATTACCCGCCGCCGCCTACTCGGCGTTGCCGGAACCGGCGTCGCCTCGCTAGCCGGGGCGGCCCTGACCGGAGGGACAGCACGGGCAACCCCGGACGACGTCCAGGGTGAAATCAACAAGATCGTCGGCGGGCCGGCAGCGCGCGTCGACAACGATAAGGTCAAGATGAAGCTGCCACAGATCGCCGAAAACGGGCGGACCGTCCCGGTCACAGTCACCGTAGACAGCCCGCAAACGGATAAGGATTACGTCAAGCGGATCCATCTGTTGGCGGAAGGCAATCCCGTGCCGGTCGTGGCCGTTTTTGACCTCTCCCCGCTTTCCGGCAAGGCAGAGATCTCGGCCCGCATACGCCTCGCCAAGACCCAGAACGTGGTGGCGGCGGCGGAAATGAACAACGGCGACGTCTTCATCGGCAAAAAATCGGTGAAGGTGACCATCGGCGGCTGCGGCGGCTGATCAGGCAGGGAGAGACCCAAATAATGGCAAAGAAACCCCGTATCAAGACCCCAGCCACCGCCAAACAGGGCGAGGTTTTCCAGGTCAAGACCATCGTTTCACACAAGATGGAGACCGGTCGACGCAAGGACAAGAAGACCGGCACGAATATTCCGCGCAACATCCTCAACAGGATGGAGGTCACCTACAACGACCGGTCGGTGTTTGCGGCCCACATGGAGCCCGGCATCTCGGCCAACCCCTATGTCTCGTTCTACATCAAGGCGACCGAAAGCGGAGAGATCGTCTTCAAGTGGACCGAGGACAGCGGCGCGGTGATTACCGAAACCCGCAAAATCACGGTCAAATAGGCGCCCGGCCAGGAGGTGACGTCATGAAAATATATCAAACACTCGTCGCGGCATTTTCGGTCGCTGCCGTCCTGAGCTTTGCGGCCGGAAGCGCCGTCGCGGAGCCCAAGGACCCCGACCTCACCGACCCGCGCGTCAAACGGTACATCGTGGGCGAGAAATATTCGGGCTACGTGGTCAACGAGCCCGAGACCCGGGACATTCAGGACGACGATTTCCAGAATCCGGCCTTCCTCTGGGTCGAGCAGGCGCAGAGCCTTTGGAGCAAGGCCGACGGCAAGGCGGGCAAGTCCTGCGAGTCTTGCCACGGGAACCCGGAAGTCAGCATGAAGGGAAGCTCGGCGAGCTATCCCAAGATCCACAAGAAAAAAAAGACGCTGCTGACCGTGGAGCACCAAATCAATATCTGCCGCGAAGAGTATATGAAGACCAAGCCCTGGAAGTGGGAAAGCGACCAGATGCTGGGCATGAGTGCGCTGGTGCGCATGCAGTCACGCGACATGCCGGTTAACGTCAACGTCGGTGGTGAGGCCAAGCCCTATTTCGAGAAGGGCCGCGAGTTTTACTTCCAGCGCCGAGGGCAGCTCGATCTCGCCTGCACCCACTGCCACGTGGACAACCACGGCAACAAGGTCCGCTCCGAGAAGTTGAGCCAGGGCATGCCCACCGGTTTCCCGACATACCGCATGAAATGGCAGAAGCTGGGCTCGCTCCATCGGCGGTTCCGGGGCTGCAACAAGAACATCCGCGCCCAGCCCTACAAGCAGGGCACGCCGGAATACACGGCACTCGAACTCTATCTCATGTGGCGGGCCAACGGCCTGCCGGTCGAGAGCCCGTCGGTGCGCAAGTAGAAATTTCAGCGCCATAAAAGACTGTAGGGCGGCACGCCATAAAATAATCCGCGTGCCGCCCTTTCCTTTCCGTCAAGACGTGAAGAGGGGGGCCCCGAGATGCTAACCCGCAGAGACTTCCTGCAGGTCGCCGCCGCAGCTGCCGTCATTACCGGCCCCTCCGACTTGGCACGCGCCGCCGCAGGGCAGAAAATCAGTCAGGGCAACCTGCTCGATTTCGAGCCCCTGGGCCAGGTGACGCTTCTCAACTTCACCGACATTCACGCTCAGCTGGTTCCGCTCTATTTCCGCGAGCCGTCGATGAATATCGGTATCGGCCAGGTCCACGGCCTGCCGCCGCACCTGACGGGCAAGGAATTTCTGTCTCACTTCGGGCTCAAGGCGGGCACCCCCGAAGCCTACGCATTGACCAGCGAGGGGTTTTCCGAACTGGCGAAGCAGTATGGACGCATCGGCGGGCTGGCCCACATGGCCACCCTGATCAAGGCCATCCGTGCCGAGCGCGGCGACAAGGTCCTGCTGATCGACAACGGCGACACTTGGCAAGGGTCCTACACCGCGCTCGCAACCCGGGGCGAGGACATGGTCGACGCCATGAATGCCTTGGGCGTCGACGCCATGACCGCGCACTGGGAGTTCACATATGGCGCCGAGCGGGTCCAGGAGTTGGTTGAGAAGCTCAGGTTCCCCTTCCTCTGCGGCAACGTCATCGATACCGAATGGGAGGAGAAGGTCTTCGAAAGCACCGCCTTCTTCGAACGCGGCGGGGTCAGGATCGCGGTCATCGGCCAAGCCTTTCCCTATACCCCGGTCGCCAATCCGCGTTGGATGTTTCCCCAATGGTCCTTCGGCATCCGCGAGGAGACGGTGCAGGAGAATGTGGACGCGGCCCGCGCCGCCGGGGCCGACCTGGTGGTTCTGGCGAGCCATGACGGCTTCGACGTCGACCGCAAGCTGGCCTCTCGCGTCACCGGCATCGACGTCGTCCTGACCGGCCACACCCACGACGCCATCCCGGCCGTCGTCAAGGTCAAGGACACACTGCTGGTGGCCTCGGGCTCGCATGGCAAGTTCCTGACCCGGCTCGATCTCCAGGTGGAGAACAAGAAGATCAAGGACTTCCGATTCCGCCTCATTCCGGTGTTCTCGGACGCCATTCGCCCCGACCCCGACATCGCAAAGGTCGTCGCCGGCATCCGGGCCCCGCACGAGACGGAACTCCAGCGGGTTCTGGGGAAGACGGAAAGCCTGCTCTACCGCAGGGGAAACTTCAACGGCACCTTCGACGACCTGATCTGTCAGGCGATCATTGAGGAACGGGACGTCCAGATCGCACTCTCGCCCGGCTTCCGCTGGGGGGCCTCGCTGCCGCCGGGTGCCGACATCACGGTGGACGATGTTTTCAGCCAGACGGCGCTCACCTATCCGGCCGTTTACCGCAACCAGATGAGCGGTAAGTTCCTGTACGAGATCATGGAAGACGTGGCCGACAACATCTTCAACCCGGACCCCTATTACCAGCAGGGCGGCGACATGGTGCGCGTCGGCGGCATGGCCTACGCCATCGACGTCGCCAAGCCGATGGGACAACGGATTTCGGACATGACCCTGACCGCGACCGGAGAGAAGATCGACCCCGCCAAAACCTACACGGTGGGCGGCTGGGCGTCGGTCAACGAAAACACCGAGGGCCCCGCCATCTACGACTTGGTCTCAAGCTACATCCAGCGCAAGAAGACCGTGCAGGTGCAGGGGAACCACAACATCAAGATCTCGGGGATCTGAGCCGGGTTCAGTGGTCGAGGCTTTTACCGGCCTTCTTGTACTCCTGGACCTTTTCGGCGATGAAGCGCTGGAAGTGCATTTTGTCGTAGACGCGATCCTTGACGTATTCGTGCATGCGGATGAAGTGGAAGGGTCGGAAATAGCCCGGCATGACGGCGGCCAATTGCTCCTTGCCGGACTTTCCTTCCTTGAGTTCGTTGGCCTCGACGAAGTAGTGGGCGGTCGGCGTGAACACCACCCCCCATTTCCGGGCCAGCTTCTTCTCGGACAAAACCTCGCCGTCGAAGTCCGTAACCTCGCGGTCACCCCACATGTTGAGCTGCACAACCAGGAAGTTCTTCTTCACGTAGGCATTGATCTCCGGGATTGCCAGATTGATCACATGGGTGTCCTTGCAATAGGGACACCCCCGCTGTTCCCACAGGATCATCATGCGCTTGCCCGCCGCCTGGGCCTCCGTCAGGTCCTCCTTAAGGTCGAGGAAGCTTCCGTGGAACCAGGGCCAGCGGTAGAGCCCGCCCTCGTCCAGGATTGGCGTCAGTTTTTCCCCGGCCACCGCGCCCGGCGAAACGCCGAAGACGGCAACCACCAATAGCAGGAACATGCGTGCGATCTGTGTCATAGTCGTGCCTCTCTGGTCCAGTAACCCGCTCAGGGTTTAACGTGTATCCAGCCTCTTAGCTGGCGCTCGACGATCTCGGGGATGCCGGCCTTGACGTGCCCGACCCCTTCGATCAGATCCCCCACGGGCCTCTGGATGGCGTCCAGTGTGTTACCGCAGGCAACAATCTCGATGCCGTATTCCATCAAACTCTGGATGCGCGCGGACACCGGCGAGCCGGTCCTGAGGACCGCCCGGATGCCGGGACCATAGGCCACGATGGCCAACTCCACATTATCCATTTCGTAGAACTTCTGGATATTGACGGAATTGGACAAAATGCGGTTGACCACGGCCGGGTCCTTGCTGGTAAGCGACAGCACGATCCGACGCGGATTGTCCAGAGAGGGCGGGGGATCGGCCAAAACGGTCTCTCCGGCAACAGCGCGGGGAACCGGCACGGCCAATATCAAAAAAACCACAATAAGAAAACGCTTCACGCGCGCCATCATCTTCTCGCATTCTTTAGAATAACCCTACCTTTTATTTATGGGAGATCAAAGGGGATTCCACGACTTATTCAAAAGGGTTCCGGGATCACAAGGGGGCGGTCGCGCTTTTCAGCCAAACCCGTCCGGCCTCGTCCAGTTCGGGGCCGATTTCCTCAAGGACCCGGGCATGATAGGTATCGAGCCAGGCTCTCTCTCCGGGATCCAATAGATCCAGGTCAATCAATGCCCGGTCGATGGGAGCAAGCGTCAGGGTCTCGAACCCCATCATGGCGCGTTCCGCATCCGCCACCGGCTTTTCGGCGGGCGTAACGGCGATCAGGTTCTCAATGCGAATCCCGTAAGCTCCTTCCTTATAAAATCCGGGCTCGTTCGAGACCACCATGCCGGGCTCCAGCTTGACCGTGCTGGGCAGTTTGGAGATCCGGTGCGGCCCTTCGTGCACGGCAAGATAACTGCCAACCCCATGCCCGGTGCCGTGGTCATAATCAAGGCCCGCCTGCCACAAGGCTCGGCGGGCCAGGACGTCCAGCTGGCTGCCCGTGGTGTCTTGGGGAAAGCAGGCCGAGGCAATGGCGATATGACCTTTGAGCACATAGGTGAAGCGGCGGCGCATCTCGTCTGTCGGCGCTCCGATGGCGATCGTACGCGTCACGTCGGTGGTGCCGTCCGGATATTGCCCTCCGGAATCAACGAGATACAACATACCCGGGCCCAGCTTCCGGTCGGTCGCCTCCGACACGCGGTAATGGACGATGGCCCCATTGGACCCGGCGCCGGAGATGGTTTCGAAGCTGTTGCCGCGGAACTCGGGATTTTCGGCCCGAAGCGCTTCAATGCGCCGTGCCGCAGCCAGTTCGCTCACCTCGCCCTTGGGAGCCTCCCGGGCCAGCCAGGCCAGGAAGCGGGCCAATGCCACACCGTCGCGGCGGTGCGCGGCCCGGATGCCCTCCAGTTCCTCGGAGCTCTTTTTCGCTTTGGGCAGCAGGCAGGGGTCCGGACCCGTGGAGACAAGCGCCCCCTCCTTGTCCAACCGGTCCAGGATCCATATGGGTGTGGATGCCGGGTCGATCCGGACCCGCTTATGGTCCTGGCCCAGCCCCCCCAGGTCGGTGTCCAGGCGACAGACTTCAAGCACCGTTACCGCCCCGGCCTCCTGAAAATGGGCGCGCGCCTCCGGTGTTAGCTTGCGCAGGTCGATATAGAGCTTAACGTCGCCGTCCCGGGTGATGGTGGCGAAGGCAAGGGAAACAGGGGTGTTTGGCACATCGGACCCGCGGATATCCAGGAGCCAGGCAATGGATTCCGGCGTGCTCAGAACGGCAACGTCCTGGCCGTCGGAAGCCAGGATCTTGGCAACCTCTGCCCGTTTTTCTTCCGATGTCCGGCCGAAGACATGGGGCAACACGGGCGTGATGGGCGGCGGCGGCCGATGGAGCCACACGGCATCCAGGGGATTGTTTTGCAGCGGCAGAGCCCGCCCGCCCGCCTTCTCGCAGGACTTGGCCAGGCGGGCGATCTCGTCCGGCGCGTGGAGCCAAGGATCGTAGCCCAAGGAAGGGTCCGCTTGGTCAGACCGGCCGCCAACGGCACGTGCGCTCTCGGCCAGGCTGCCGGCAATCCAGGTTTCAGGCGGAGTGTCGGTAAGCGACAGAACCTCGTAGGCCTCCGTAGCCACCTCGGCCCGGGCCTGCAGGGTGTAGCGGCCGTCGACAAACAGTGCCGCCCGATCCAGCAGGACCACCGCCACCCCGGCCGAGCCGGTAAACCCGGTAAGCCAGGCCAGACGTTCAGCCGAAGGGGGCACGTATTCCCCCCGGTGCTCGTCGGTACGCGGCACGATGAACCCGGCCAGCCCGCGCTTGCGCAGTTCTTCGCGGAGCCGGGCCAGCCGGTTTGAACGGTCACCCGGCGCCCGCGGATCGTCAAGAATCGCCCGCGCCCGGTCCAATCGGCCGGAGAGATGGTCGCGGAGAGCATCCGGCAGGTCCAGGGCGATGAGATCCATCCAGGCACCCGGAAAGCTGGAGGCCGGCGCAGCAGCAACCCCCAGAACCAACTCGATCACATCATCCGCCGCCGGCCCGATCCCGGCGGCATCAAGCAGCCGGCCCAATTCCCGATCGTAATCGTCGTATTCCATGTCCGATCCCGAGATCTTCGCCTATTGAAGAAAGTATATCCTGCCCCGAGGGGGGAGGCTTTCGGAAAAGTTCCTGTCCGATTGGATTATATCAAGGTGCGGTGATTGCGACGCGGTCCAAAATCAGCTTCATGAGTCGAGCGCAAAGAAGATCACTCCAAGACCATATGGCAGGCCACTTCCGCCTCGCCGGCGATAATGACGCGCAGGTCCGGCTCCTCCGCGCGGCAGAAATCCGTCGCCACCGGGCAACGCGGATGGAAACTGCAGCCGGTTCGTTTCGAGATCGGGTCTGGAATCTCGCCGGTCATTTGGCCCGCCTCCCGGCCGAAACCGTCAATGCGCGGCGCGGCGTCGATGAGCATCCGAGTGTAGGGATGGCGAGGGTCGTCGAAGAGCGTATCCCGGCCCGCCACCTCCACCAAGCGTCCGAGATAGAGAACCCCGATCCGATCGGCCATGTAGCGCACAATAGACAGGTCGTGGCTGATGAACAGATAAGTAAGGCCCAGGTCCCGTTGCAGGTCCTTCATTAGATTCAGGACCTGGCTCTGCACGGAGACGTCGAGCGCCGATGTCGGCTCGTCGCAGACGATGAAATCTGGGTTCGACGCCAGCGCCCGCGCGATGGCGATCCGTTGGCGCTGACCGCCGGAAAATTCGTGGGGATACTTTCCGCCGTCCGAACTGGTGAGGCCAACCTGTTCCAAAAGCTCGTCGACGCGGCGACCGATCCCGTTTCCCGAGATCAGGTTGAAGGCCCGTACCGGTTCGGCGATGATGTTCCTCACCCGCCACCTCGGGTTCAGGCTGGCATAGGGGCTTTGGAAGATCATCTGGATGCGGCGGCGGAGCGCCCTTCCGGCGGCGAACAGATCCTCGCCGTTGATGGTGACATGGCCCGACGTAGGCTTCAGAAGCCCGACGAGCATCTTGCCGACGGTGGACTTTCCCGAACCGCTTTCGCCGACAAGCGCGAAGGTTTTGCCCCGGGGGATGTCGATGTGCACGTCCTCGACGGCCTTCAGAAACTGCTTGGGCCGGCGCTCGATCAGACGGTTCAACCAAGGTTTCGAAACATCGAACGTCAGGCCCAAACCTTCCGCGCGGACGAGGGAGGGGCGATCAGTCATGGCCGGTCCCCTCTAGGTTTGCGGCGTCTTTCGCGTACTCTTCGTCGTAGAGCCAGCAGGCGACCTCCGTCCTCGCGGCCGGTTCCAGGACCGGAATGTTCCGGTAACAGGGGGCAAAGGCCCTCCCGCAACGGGGGCTGAAGGCACAGCCTTTCGGGATGTCCCGGAGACTGGGCATGGCGCCAGAGATCTGGCTCAGCCTCTCTATGCCGCCGGTCGGCTTTGGTGTCGAGGTCATCAGACCGATGGTATAGGGATGCGACGGATTGCTCAGCACGTCCCGGGTCGGTCCGATCTCGGCAAGCCGTCCCGCATAGAGGACCGCTACCCGATCTGTCGTTTCGGCGATAACACCCATGTCGTGAGTGATCAGCATAACGGCGGTTCCCCGCCCCCGGCAGAGACGCTTGAGAAGCGCCATGATTTGGGCCTGTACGGACACGTCGAGGGCAGTTGTTGGCTCGTCAGCAATAATTAGGGCCGGTTCCGCAGCAAGCGCAAGCGCGATGACAACGCGTTGGCACATGCCGCCGGAGAACTGATGCGGCCAGGCGTCGATGCGGTTCGCCGCCGCCGGAATGCCGACCTCCTCCAGCGCTGCGACCGCGCGGCGCCTAGCCTCGGCGGCGGAAACCGGCAGGTGTGTTCTTATGGTCTCGACGATCTGATCGCCAACGGTCTTCAGCGGGTCCAGGCTTCTCAGAGGGTCTTGAAAGACCATACCGATCTTTTTGCCCCGGATGCGCCGCATCCGATCATTGGAGAGATTATCGATCCGCTGCCCGCTCAGGCTGATTTCGCCGCCACCGATACGCCCGGGCCGGTCGATCAACCCGACAATGGCCGATCCGCACATGGACTTGCCGGCGCCGCTTTCCCCGACGATGCCGAGGATTTCGCCCGGGTCGATCTCAAACCCCACCCTATCTACGGGACGCAGGATGCCCTTCCTGGTCGGGAACTCGACGATCAGATCTGAAACGGTGAGGATGGGGGACACAGACACGGCATTATCGCAGTTTCGGGTTGAGAGCATCGCGCAGCCAGTCACCGAACAAGTTCACCGATAGTGCCAGGGCCAAGAGCGTCAAGGATGGAAACAGCAGAATCCACCATTCGCCAGAGAGGATGAACTGGCGCCCAACGTTGATCAGGGTGCCGAGGGACGGCTCGGTCTTGGGAGCACCAACGCCCAGGAAACTGAGCGTTGCTTCCGCTATGATGGCGAGCGCCAGGCTGATGGTGGCGATCACCAACACCGTACCGGTCACGTTGGGGAGGATGTGCTTGAACATAATTCTCCAACGCGATAACCCGATCAGGTCACAGGCCTGTACGTATTCCTTCTTCCGCTCGACCATGGTTGCGCCGCGGACGGTGCGGGCAAACTGCACCCACTCCGACAGGCCGATGGAGAAGATCAGCACCCAGATCGCCATCTCATCTCTGAGGTCCGGTGGCGTCAGGCCCTTGCCAATCCCGTAGAGCAACATAGCGATCATAATCGAGGGGAACGTCATCTGGATATCGGCGATACGCATGATTACGGCATCGAGCCAGCCCCCCACATAGCCGGAGACCAACCCGAGAACAACGCCGAGCGTCATCGCGAAAAGAACGGCGGAAATGCCGACGAACAGCGAAATCCGAAGTCCGAGTAGGATGGTTGAAAAGATGTCCCGTCCCTGGTCGTCCGCTCCCAGGAGGAAAAAGTCGCTCGTGAATTCGTTCGCCGACAAGGGCTTCGTGAAGCCGTTCATCAGATTGAGTGAGCCGGGGTCGAAAGGGGTGTAGGGTGAAATCAACGGCGCCAACAGAGCCCCGAGGACAAGCATCACAAACACGACGGACGCAGTCACGATCACCGGTGAGCGGCTGTAGGAGTGCCAGATTTCCGTGTCCCGCCAACGCGTCCAGGCGGAGGCAGGGGCATCGTCGTCGAAGACCGGGCGGGCACTCGCCCCCTTCTTGTTGGTGTCTGTCATGCTCGGTGCCTGCCTTCGCCGCCGGTCGGTCCTAGACGGGGATCGATACCGAAATACAATAAGTCCACGATCAAGTTGATAAAGACGAAGATGGTCCCAACCAACAGTAGGTAGGCCGACATCACCGGGATATCGACGAAGCTGATCGCGTTGATAAACAGCAATCCGACGCCGGGCCACTGGAATACCGTCTCGGTGATGATGGCGAATGCGATGATGGAGCCAAGCTGCAGCCCGGTCACCGTGATTACCGGAACGAGGGTGTTTTTGAGCGCGTGCCTGAAGTTGATGGCCCGCTCGGAAAGCCCTCGGGCCCGGGCGAAGCGGATGAAGTCGGCTCTAAGGACTTCCTGCATCTCGGAGCGGACCAGGCGCATGATCAAGGTCATTTGATAGAGACCAAGCGTAACCGCCGGGAGAATCATCGATTTGAACCCGCCCCAAGTAACGATGGCGAGTTCCATTCCGAGAAAATTTCCCGTCGGTCCACGGCCAAAGGCCGGCAGCCAGTCCAGATTAACGGCGAACGCCCAAATCAAGAAGACGCCGATCAGAAACGTTGGCAACGAGACGCCGATGAGGGAAATCGTCATTATGGCGTTGGTGATAATTCCGTCTCGATGGATGGCTGTGTAGATGCCGAAGGTTATGCCGACGCCGATGGCCAGAACGCCCGAGAGAAATGCGAGTTCCAGCGTCGCCGGCAACCGCTCCAGAATGATCTTGCCCACCGGCAGGCCGGCCCGGTACGAGATGCCGAGGTTCCCGTCCAGGACGCGCGTCAAATAACGCGTATACTGGACAACGATCGGGTCGTTGAGGCCGAGCCGTTCCGCCAGTTCCGCCCGGTCGGACATGGTCGCTTCCTGCCCCAGAAGGTTTTCCAGGGGGTCACCCATGAACTTGAACATGGAAAACGACACGAACCCGACGGCCAGCAACACGACGAGCGCTTGACCGATCCGGCGGATTATGAAAGCAAGCATGTGCTAGTTATCCGAAAGCGATGTCAGATCGGGGGCAAGGCTCAAAGGCCCGGGCCCCAATAGTAGCCGGAACCGGTCTCCGGGCATACAGTCTGTTGGCCGGTTCCGCCATGCCACCTACTTGAAGACCAGGAACTTGATGTGCGGTATGTCTTCAGGCTGAACCTGGAAATCGATTTTAGACGTCACGCCCCAGTTCAGAATCTGGTTGTGAATCGGCAGGTAGAGCGTTTCGCCCTGAACCGTATTCCAAATTTCCGCGATAGCTTTGTTGCGCTTGGTTAAGTTCGTTTCCGATGCGAGGCCGACGATCTTTTTGTCCAACTCGGGATTGGTATAGCGGGTGTTGTTCCACGAGCCCATCTTGTCCGTCGTCGTGTGAACGAGGAAATTGAAGATGTATCCTGAATCAAACGTCGGAACGCCCCAGCCAAGCAGGTAGAAGTCGGTTTTTTGGGTCTTAATCAGCGGGAAGTGCTGAGCTTTCGGCTTCGCGTCCAGCGTGACCTTAATGCCGATCTGAGCGAACATTCCGACGGCAGCCAGGCAGACAGCCTCGTCATTAATGTAGCGGTCATTCGGACAATCCAACGTGATGCCAAAGCCGTCGCCGTAACCCGCGTCCGACATCAGGGCTTTGGCCTTCCGAATATCCCAGGCCGGATAGGCGTCCAGTTCCTTGGTCCAGCCGTTCACAAACGGCGGCATGACAACGCCGGTCAGCAGGGACTGGTTGCGCATCACGATCTTCTTGATAGCTTCGCGGTTGAGGGCCATGTTCATGGCTTGGCGCACACGGACGTCCGCGAACGGGTTCTTGCCTTGGACCGTGTCGGTCGTCAGGTCGGCATCTCCCACATTCAGACCGAAGAAAATCGTGCGGTTTTCCGCGGCTGTGATTACGTCCAGGCCGTCTGTTTTCGCAATGCGGGCCAAGTCTTGGACCGGCAGGTCTTGGATGAAGTCGACCTCGCCGGACAAGAACGCGGAGACCCGTGTCGCGCTTTCCTGGATCGGCGTGTAGATGAGCTCCGTAACCTGCATCGGGAATATGCCGATGCCCCAGTAGGCATCATTCCGCTTAAGGACGGTCTTCTGGTCCTGTACGCGGCTGACCAGTTTAAAGGGGCCGGTGCCGTTGGTGGTGCGGGCGCAAGGGTTGTCGCCACCGTTGGCAATATCCTGCGGCGCTGCGCATCGGTTCTCTACCGCCCACTCCGAATCCATTATGAAGAGGTTGGTCAGGTTGTTCGGCATCAACGGGTTGGGCCCCTTGGTTTCGATGTGAAGGGTGTGATCGTCGACTTTCCGCACTTCCTTGACCGACGACAGCAGCTCCTTCATATCTGATGTCGGCATCATGGCCCGCTTGAGGGAGAAGACAGCGTCATCGGCGGTGAAATCTTCGCCGCCGTGGAACTTTACGCCCTTGCGCAGCTTGAATTCCCAGACATTCCCGTTGTCCGTCGCATACCAGTCCGTGGCAAGCGCCGGAATGATCTTGCCGGCCATGTCGCGCAGCAGAAGCGGCTCGTACATCTGATGCGCGAGCGTATGGGTCGGCACTTCGTTCTGCGCGTGGGGGTCGAACGTTAATGAATCACCGGCGCGGGCCCAGCGCAACGTTTCGGCACTTGCCGCGCCGGCCATGCTGACTGAAAGTATGCCTGCGGCGGCTGCCGCAACGATCTTCTTTCTCATTCGCGCTTCCTCCTTGTAGATTGCTTATCCAGACCTTCCCCTGAAATCCCGAACCGGTACGCTGTTCGGTTACACGGCCATGGCGGTCAATTCCGCGCGAGATGTCAACCCACCTCGTTTCCCGGCGTCACATGTTTTCCGACCGCCACGGCACGGCGGTCCATTTCTTTCGAGAATACGTTCTCCAGTTCAATTTCCACGCATTTAAATACCGATTCCCAATCACCGAGTTTCGGTTGCCTGAATAGTCTCGCACTAGGGTACCAAGGACTATCTTCTCGCGAGAGCATCCATCTCCAGTCAGAGCTAAACGGAAGCAATACCCACACGGGCTTTCCCATCGCCCCGGCAAGATGGGCGATGCTGGTATCGACCGAGATCACAATATCCAGTAAATCAATTACTGCGGCCGTATTGTCGAAGAAATCAAGCTCATCGCCAAAGTATGCAATACGACCATTCTCGTTCAGCACATCCCGATCAACCTCCCGCACATCTTTGTGCAGAGCAATGAACTCTGCCCGGTCGCTAAGCAACGGCACCAATTGCTCTAATTTCAGCGATCTATGGCGGTCGTTCTTGTGGGTGGAGTTGCCGCTCCAAGTAAGCCCTATTCTGGGCTTCTTTTTGGGGCCCAATCGCTTCGCCCAACGATCGCGCAAATCGGGATCGCTTTGGAGATATTGTTTGTGCATGGGAATGCTTGAAAGGTCCGTGCCGAAGGCAAGCGGTAAACTCATCAAGGGGCAATGATAGTCAAATTCACCGATCTTCCCGTTCGGCCCCACGACCTCCGCCGCATCGGCCAGTTGTTCCAACAACGGCACCAGCGATTGTTGCACTTGCAAGATGATCTTTGCTCCCCGTTCCTTCAACAAATAGACATAACGGCAAAACTGAATGGTGTCGCCAAGCCCTTGCTCCCAATAAACGAAAAGCGTTTTTCCCGCGAT
>PIVK01000274.1 GCA_003354135.1 Rhodospirillales bacterium | reverse complement strand
CCCACGTTCACGCAGGACCAAGCCAACCTACGCATCCGTGATGGGGGGGTCGGCTTCCGTGACACCTCGGAGCGCGCACTTTTCCTCAACACCATGTGCAACATCGCGCCGGCGATAGCTGGCGACGCCAGCCGGCCCTCGCTCTGGCCCTCCCTCCGTGACAAAGCCTTTGGCGCCGACCTGCTCCAGCTTAACACTGAGGAGGGCGGCTGGACCCACTTCTTTGCCAAAGGGGGACCCATGGCAGCAGAGCTGGCCTCGGAAATAGAGAGGATGAAAGGGCTCTACCACCAAGCTTGCCGAGACGCAGGCTGCGAGCAGGACCCCGCGCACCCCGTCCTCGGAGCCCCCAGCAGGATTTTTGGCATTGGAAAAGAGAGGATGCACAACCAGTGCTTTGATGCCATACGGACCAAGCGGGCGGAAGCGCTCAAGCGTCGTGCCGAAGATCTCCCCAGAGACGACCAACGAGGCATAGCCTTCATCCAGAGCGCCGGGGACCCCATCTCGAATGTCCTGTTCTCCTCCATGCCGGACGCGAAGAGACCTCTCACCACAAAGGAGTTCTGGTCCGCGACACAGAACAAGCTGGGCCTCCCACAATCAGCCTGCGCAACCCTGATAGGGAAGCCCATCAAGATCTCCGGGTCAAACCTAGAGGTAGACCTGTTTGGTAACAACGTCAAGAGCGCGACGAGAGTCACAGGTGACGGCCACCGTACCCTCCACAACATTATGGTTGATGAGATGTCTGGGACCCTGGCGGCCAGCGGCGTTCCCCATCGAGGAGGGAATGGCGGCAAACCTCGACACTGCAAGGACGTCTTCGCCGCGCAAGTGGGGAGCTTGCCCGAAGGGCAGGAACGGGTTCTCCAGAAGATCATCCCTGACATGATCATCGACGCACGCAACCTTGTCACAGCCGACGCAGGATGCGGAAAGGCCATACTGGGGAAACGCAGCCTCTCCGACAACAAAATGCTCACGAGAGGCGGCAGCAGCAGCGCCTATGTCACAGCGCCCCTCGAACAAGGGGCAGCAGTCAATGGACGCCAACGACGTGGGGCAAGTGACTACGAGAAGAGAGCGAGGGAACTGGACAGGCAGGTACC
>PIVK01000093.1 GCA_003354135.1 Rhodospirillales bacterium | reverse complement strand
GACCACCCAATTACTTTCGTCAGAGTCTCGCGAGGCCACATCGCTCTTACCATCGCCATCGAAGTCGCCTGGGATCAGTGAAGTGGCGTCGCCGCCGACCAGGGTATCGAGATTGTTGGACACGCTGGTGAAACTGAAGACGGAGCTTGTACCGGTGGATATGTATGTTTCCCAGGCAAAATCATTCCAGGCGGCGATATCGGTTGTACCGTCGCCGTCGAAATCGCCCAGGAACATTTTGGACGTGTCCCCTGCGGCCAGGGCGGGAAGATCGCTGCTGACGTTACTAAAGTCAATTCTAGGGCCCAACAGACCGTCTGCACGCACGAACTGCCAGGCGGAGTCTTCCCACACAGCCAGATCGTCCATGCCATCACCGTCGAAGTCACCCTGGATACGGGCGGCGCTACCGGTCATGTAATGTGATAAATTATTTCGACGTTCGCTAAAGGTAATCTGGTGGTCATTGCTGAGACCGTCGCCGTGCAAAATCCTCCATTGCTCACCTTGCAAACCTGTCCAAGCGGCGATATCGCTAACTTGGTCGCCATCCCAATCACCCACTATCACCGTGTCGGTGATCCAGTTGCTGATGTTGTTCTCGTAGAGGCGGAAGGCCAATGCACTTGTGGTCAGGCTGTCTGTGACCGCATTGCTCACCCCAAGGGTTGATGCTGCTGATAACCCATCGGGAGAGGTTGCCTTTATGGCGCCGGCGCTGGGCAGTTCTGACATTGCCCGCGGGCGGGGTGCAGGGCCGATCCAGCGGCCCTGTTGGTTGAAGGCCAGCGACTGTCTGCGCACGCTCATCAGGCCCTGTGCCCCTTGCGCTTGCAAGCTGAAATCACCGGTTGGTACCAGTAACAGGTCGGAGGAGAGGTCACAGTTGAGATCGGCGCCTGCCGCATAGGGGGCTGAGGCCGCACTGCTCACGCCGCTGATCTGCGCCTGCACCGGCTGGTTCGTGGCCAGATTGGCCGAGCCGTGCACCAGGTAGGCCCGGTTACCCCCACCCGTGGCGCCCAAAAGGATGTCGTTGAGGTCATCGCCATTGACGTCGCCCACGGCAGTGATGAAGTTGTTGGGTGCAGGCGTGTAGTTATCGAAAGTCACATCTGCGCTCATGTCCATGTTCCAGCCTGAGCTGCGCCCGTACACGATGCGGGGGGCGTTGCCACTGCTATAGGCGAAGTCGGGCAGTTGGTCGCCGTTGACATCGCCCAGGGCCACCATCTGCTCGCCCACCGTAACGTTACTGTTACTGTCTCCTACGAAGCTGGCATGGGCATGGGTCAAGTCCAGAGCGCCCGTCTCGCCAGCTTGCCGCCAGTTCACCGGCCCCAGGAACAGGTACACTGCCGCCTCGCCGACGTCAAAGCTGTCATTCGGGTCTGCGATCACGAAGTCATGGTAGCCGTCGCCGTTCACATCCCCCACCCCTGTAGCCACGGCGCCATTGTTATCCATCTCGAAGTATTCCAGCGATACCGCTGCCGGGCCAGTGAGTAGTCCCACATCCTGTACTCCCGACCTGCTCAGAGCACTTCGCCCCTGCACCAGGTACACATAACCCGAGTCGCCGCTCACACCGGTCACACCCACCAGCAAGTCGTCGAAACCATCGCCATCCACATCCCCGGCCGAGGACAGCCACTGGCCCACACTACCCACGGAGGAAGTATACACTTTGCCCAATGAACCATTGATCGGCTGCTTTAAGGCGGAGAGATTGAAATCCTGTCGAAGGCTATTGGCCTGGCCGTACACCAGGTAAGCTTGGTTGTTTGCCGGGTCGCCCACCCAGAGGTCGCTGAGGCCGTCGCCATTGGCATCACCCGCCGGCGCTACTACTTCACCCAACTGGACATCCTCCCCATTGCCGATGAAGGAGGCGGATGCCTCCGCCAGGGCAAACGCATCTGAGGGGATGGGCCAGCCCCCGGGCGAGCCGTAAATCACCGCTATCCGGCCCGCCGCTGCCTTGCCATTGGCCGTGGCCTGGGGCATGCCCACCGCCAGGTCCGCCCTGGCATCACCGTTCACATCGCCCAGCCAGTTGACGGTCATGCCCTGTGTGTCGGTATAGCTCTCGGGCATCAGCAGCACTGTCGCCGAGATCACCGAGTCCATCACGTTCTCCAACTTATGCGGCCGGGCCGGCAGGGGCACGTTGCCCTCGTCATCCGCATGGCCCAGCAGCTCGAAGGGCTGGCCTGCGGGGAGAGAGGGCTGGTAGTTCGACCACATATCAGTCGGTTCTAACGTATCGACGATCACCTCGATCCTGCTGGCATCGCCGATCTGGTTCAGGGCATCCACTGCCCGTACAGACAGCGAGTGTGAACCATAGGCGTCGTCCGATACCGACCAGCTGTAGGTCCAGGTGTTCGTCATCGGGTGGGGGTCACTGAAATCCTGCCACACATTCACCCAGGGCCGGCCGTCGATGCTGAGCTGTACCAATTGCAGCCCTGCCACATCCGAAACGCCGGACAGCAGGTCGCTGGCTGAACCCTGTACGGTGACTTGATTGCTGCTGATGCTCAGGGCTTCGCCATTTGTAAGATTGCTAAAGGACGCTTCGGGTGCGGTGTTGTCCACAATCACAGTCGTGCTTGTAATCGGGTTTTCTACGTTGCCCACATAGTCGGTGGCCCGGCTCTGTAAAGTATATAAGCCATCGGCGGACAAGTCCGTCCATTGCCAGGCCCAGGTAGCGAATACATTCGTGTCGCTTGTCGCCGCCTGCCAGTCACTGTCGTAGTTGTTGCCACCACTGGCCTGCACCTCCACCCCGACCGGCCAGCTCGTCACATCCGTGGCACTGCCCCCCACCACGTAGACGTTGCCATTGATCGCCTCTCTATCTGCCGGCGATATGATCTGCGAACTGGGCACTTCCCCATCCACTAATACACTCACCGTCTGCGTGACTTGCGCCAGCGCCGACGACAACACATCGGAATACTGCACACTCGCCACCAGTTCCGTCAGCTGCGAACCTGCCAAATCACTGCTTGCCTCCAGTAGAAGTGTAGAGCTCATACGCTCGCCCATGTACAATGGTGCGTAAGTCATGTCCCAGTTGAGCCCGCCACCCGTCTGCGTGGGCGATGGTGGCACATAATCGCCCGAACCACTCTGTCTGATCACTTGCCCGTTTGTCAATACGGAGGCATCATATACCAGCCGCAAGGGCTGTGTCACCGAAGCGGCAGAACGGTTGTCGAGGCTGAGGGAAATCGTCACCGGATCGCCTGCAGCCAGCACCGTTTGTATATGACCGCCGCGTAACACGGCCGGATCTGCCAGCAAGCGCAGGTAGGGCGCTGTGTTTGGGGCATAGGGGCTCAACCCCGCCTCGCGCTCCTCGCCATCCAGGATGCCGTCGTCATCATAGTCCGCCTTTTTCGGGTCGGAACAGACCCAATAGCCGCCCACACTGCTCACCTGCCATCCTCCCACCAGGTTTCCGCTTGCGGCATCGTACCGGCAGACTTCCTCCCCATCGAGCAGGCCATCTGAATCGGTGTCCGCGATATCGGGCACGGTACCCAACAAGATCTCCTCTCTATCTCCCAGGCCATCGCCATCGCTATCAGCTAGCAGCTTATCCACACCTCGCAGGCGGTTCTCCACTTCCCAGCCGTCGCTGAGACCATCGTCGTCGTAGTCCCAGTCCTCATCGCTGGTACCTATCGCATCCTCTTTCTTACTCGTCAAACCATCGTTATCCTTATCCACATTGAAATCTTTATAGCTCTCCGCTCCGGAGGTTGCGGTCACCGGTTGGTAGGCATCCCAACTCACCAGCTCCGCCAGGCTGGCGGGCAAGATGTCGATATAGAAATAGGCGGTCTCCGACTCCAAGCCCAGGCTCTCATCCTCACTGTATACATATTGCAGACCTGAGCCGAGGTTGTCCTTATAGCGCAGCTCGGCCTCCATGCTGTTTATGAAGGGTATGGCCGTATTGCGCCCAGCCTTTGCCGGCTGAAACTGCAGTTTCGTACTGACATAGCACTCTTTTTGTCCCTCACTGTCTACCTCACTGCAGTGATCGATCCCCCCGCCGCCTTTAGACCCGATCAGCTGGGGAGAATTGACCGTGTTATAGCGCTGCAGGTAGAAGGGTTGCTCCACCTCTTCCCAGCGCACATAGGCCCAGCTATTGCCCACCTTCTTACCTGACAGCGTGGTGGTCATCTCTGTGGCAATGGTATACCAGCCATCGGGCAGGGGCCCGCTCGAGCGCGTATTCGATATGTCGAGCGTGAAGTTGATGTTGCCCGCATTCACCCCATCCTTGGGCACCTTGGCCAATAGCTTCAGGTTCAGGAGCGCTTCGCCCAGCCATGTGGTCAGGAAAGTGTAAGTCTTCAAAGGATCCCAACTCCCCGTGATGGCGCCAACCACAATGTACACGATGATGAAGACGGCGAACTCAATCGCTGCACCGGCAACCGTCGAATCGATCAGGACTATTAATATCAGGGTAAAGATGAGTTGCGCTGCCTGAATGATGCTCGAAGC
>PIVK01000273.1 GCA_003354135.1 Rhodospirillales bacterium | reverse complement strand
TTGCTGGTGGTGCATTTGTGCCGCTTGATCCGAGCTATCCAGATGCACGAATTAAGCTAATTGCAGAGGATGCCGATTTGAAAGTCCTGCTGGTCAAAGATGAGGATGGTTTTGCAGAACACAGAAATATTGTCAAATGCCCTGTGCTGAGTGTGACCAACATACTAAATGATTCACTTCTTCCGGAAACGAGTGCTGTAGACTGGCACCCACCTGTTCCCAACACCTCTTGTTACATCATTTATACCTCGGGCACAACAGGAAAGCCCAAGGGTGTGGTACTGGAGCATGCGAATCTTACTTGGGTTTTACAAGTTGGACCGTTGCATACATCCATGGGTCTCTGCCCAGGGAGTCGGTTCTTGCTCTCAGGTCCCATGATTTATCAAGTTAGCTGCGTCACCCAGTTTCCCGCCCTCTCAGTGGGTGCTACTCTTGTGCTTGCACCCAAGAGCGCATTACTGGATGAGCTACAACTGCTAATCAACACGGCAAAGGTGAGTTGACTTTCTTGTCATTCAAAGAGCAACACGTAGCTATTTGAGCCCATGCACTCGCTTGATGCTCCAAACGCTTTGCAGGTCACTCATCTCTACATGACGCCATCCCTCTTTGATGTTGTTGTCAACTGTGACCTCACCTCACTGGTATGTGTGATTCTTGCTGGAGAGCGTGTACCACAGCATCAGTTGGAAATGTGGCGGGGCAAGGTCAAGCACTTTGTCATTGCGTATGGCAACACGGAGACGGTTTGGGCCACTGCGATGGACTTTGACAACAGTGCAGAACATACATCCTCAAATGTGATTGGATTTCCATTGCCCCACGTTTCCTGTTATGTGCTAGATGCACACCAGCAGCCAGTGCCAGTTGGTGTGATGGGGGAGCTCTACATCGGTGGTGATGGTGTAGGAAGGGGCTATCTCAACCGTTCTGAACTTAATCACAAAGCCTTCATGAAGAATCCTTTTAGCTCTGATGATGAAAGCCGCATCTATAAGACGGGCGACATGGTCAAGTTGCTTCCTGATGGATGTATTTTCTTCATTGGGCGGAATGACGGGCAAATTAAAATCAGAGGTCAACGAGTGGAGCTGGGTGAGGTTGAGATGGCTCTA
>PIVK01000272.1 GCA_003354135.1 Rhodospirillales bacterium | reverse complement strand
AGTATGTTGATCAGTAGCGTTTGTCCGTGTGTGTGTTTGTGTGTTAGTGTGTTTGTGTGTTTGTGTGTTTGTGTGTTTGTGTGTTTGTCAGCGCGATAACTCAAAAACTCCTGGTCCGATTTACTTCAAATTTTCACAGTCTACTCGAGACCATCCAACTTGAAAGTGATTAACTTTCGGGCGATATTAGCCCAAGGCCCAATGGGCCAGCCCACGGGGACCACTTTTTACATTTTTGTAATTATCTCAGGAACGGAGCATCGTAAAGAGTTCTAGTTTTTTGCAAAATGTTCAGCTCCTTAACGCCCTTCTAGCGGTTCGCGGCCGTAGTGACATACGACCTACCGTTTTTGCACTATATGACATTTTAAAAGGGTAGGTTAAGGCCCAAATAGATGCGTGTGGAATTCGTTAAATTTGATGGTTGCATCGTGTTTAGCATCAAAAAGTGAGCATAAGTGCCAAGTTTGGTAAAGATTAGTTGATTGGTTACTGAGCTAGAGCCAATTATTGGTCCAAAAATTAGGCGAAATTTGACCAAGTCCTACAATGGGAGTGAATGGGAGTTTTGAATGCCAATAATCAATAGTTAAATGCCTAAAACACCAAGTTGCTGTAGGGTTATCTCCACCCAAATTTTTTGGATGATTTCTTAGGATATTTGGAATTTTTCAAAACAATACTTTTTTAAATTGGATCATCCAATTTTTGTCAAACAATTGTTTGTTCAATTTCACGTTTGTGGCCGTATCTCAGCAACGAAGAGGCCTACTGACTAGCGGCTGGTACCATAAGAATCTCCAAAGAAAGGCCTTTCTTCTGGTGTGTTAAGCATGGACATGGAAGCAATGGCCTTGAAGTTCGCTAAACATTGAAAAAAGTGTCACGGTAAAGTCCTCCCAAATCAAGCAGACGTTTTACACAAACTGCTCAATTTCACCATGAAGGAGTGCTCGTAGAGCCTTGAAAATTTTGAAAAATAGAACCTACTTTTCCGCCCTCTTTCCAACGCAGCAAACCGCGCGTCCCTAGCTCTTCCGGTTCACGAGATATAAGCATTTTGTCTCACAGACAAAACTACAAACTACCATGTGCACTTGATTTGTGCTAATTGTACAGGAGA
>PIVK01000271.1 GCA_003354135.1 Rhodospirillales bacterium | reverse complement strand
TCCACCTACATTGATCCTGTCTCCCTGTAGACTCACCTTTATCTTCTCATTTTTTGTCACATGGGATAAGCTGAAAAGGTTAGTATTCAGCTCTGGAATGTATAGTACTTCTTTCAGGAGGATCTTTATTTCTTTTCCTCCTTCAATGGCAACATTTATTTTCAGGGAACCTTTCACCTTACATGTCGCCACCGTCCCATCTCCTATTGTAATTTGTTCACATGTGTCCTGAACATCAAACACACTTTTCAAATCATTAGTCATATGTTTCGACGCACCACTGTCACCACACCACATTTCTCTGTTCACTTTTTCATCAGTAAATCGTGCAACTAAGGCAATTTCTTTGCCTTCGCCACTGTCCCTTTCTTTCTGTGCCTTCCATTTATAGCAGTTTACTTTTATATGTCCCGGCTTCTTGCAGAAATGACATGCCAATTTTTGTGGGTACTTTTCCTTTGTACCTCTTGGATCCCTTTTCTGAGGACAATTTGTCCCCTTATGTCCATATGCTCCACAATTTCTGCATCTCCCTTTAAAGGCATGTATCAGAGCATGGGTATCCCCTTCATGTACTTCACTTTTTGATGATATCTTCCTCTTATAATATGTCCTTACGCGTTCCTTCATCTTGCCGATACTCAATGTATCTAAGTCTCCTTCCAGTGATGTTATAAGTTCACTGTATTCATCTGGCATATTCGATAACACATGTGCAATAAGATCTTCATCATCAATGTGGCTATCCATTGATTCCAGTCGACTTTTTAGATATTCCAGCTCCATGAACCATTGATCAGGGTCGCTGTCATGTCCAAGTGCACTTTTTGTGAACTCTCGCTTTAGGTCCACTTTACTTGTAGCAGTTTCTGCCTGGTAACGCTCCTTGAGCTTTTCCCATGCCATTTTGGCATCACCTTGTGGGTATGCCTCAGTTTTTGCATTCTCAACTATCGCGAACGGTACTTTTTCACAGCTCATAATCAGATTGCTGTAGGCACATATGTTAAGCTCTCGGGCTATCTCTTCCTTTTCTGACAAGGTCTTTTTGCTCTCTGGTGGAGCTTTTATCTTGCCTTCCAATATTTCCCTGAATCCATGCATACTGGCCTTTGCCAGGAAC
>PIVK01000043.1 GCA_003354135.1 Rhodospirillales bacterium | reverse complement strand
AATGCCTTTTCTGTCTCCAAAGCCCGCGACTGGAACGTGGAACGAAGATTTTATGGCTTGGCACACCAATAGATCCTTAAAAAATCGGACAGCATGAGATGGTTGAGGTAGTCCTGGATAATGCTCCATCCCTGCTTCTTGGCGGTCGAGACGAAGCTGCAGACGACGCTGGAGCAGGGCCGTTTGTGATGCAGTAAGATTAACACCCTGACCCACTAGCGTCCGATCAAAAAGCGAATAGATTCAATTGGTTGGTTATTTGCGGGGGGTCGCATCTGGTTTCGTCTCCAGCAAGCGCTTGATGTAAGGGCATTTTACGGCTCAGAGCGCGCCATCCGCCCCTCGACCACTTTCCGTAAGGTCACGGGTGGCTTCCGCTCCGACGGGGGGGCGACTTCTACGCCGCCGCCCGCTCCGTTCTCAACACCGGAAGGCGACAAGGTATGTCAGCCTTTCAGTCCATCCAATCCGCCATCGCCGGGGAATGCTTGATCCAGCCCAGTTGGTGAGTAGTTATCATCCGATTCTTCTGAAAAAGGGACCAGTCGGGTTGCGTTGCGCATTTCGGAGGCGCGGGAGCGTAGCTGCCGCGCTTCTTCAACATTGCGCTCTACACCTTCTCCCAGCTCATACGCCCTAGCGAGCCTCATGATCGCAACCAACTTGCCATCGTGCGCTGCGGAGATGAGATTGGCCAAGTAGACCGGAGACTTGGTGTCCAGACCTTCGAGCGATGAGATCGGATCATGCCGCATAGCCGTATGGAGCCTCTCAATGTACTCTGATGCGTGTTCTGCAGAGATGGTCTTATGAACGGTCTGGCTCGACCAATCGTCATAGCCAAACGTTTTCATATAAAGGGCCATGCTTCCATAGAAGAAAGGGATATCACTGGCCGTAAACCAGTTCACCCAATCTCCGTAGGTGCCCTTTCTACGTATCTTTTTGGTCCAAGAAGGCAGGTTGATATTTTTATCGATCGGAAAACCCAAGTAGGCATTCAGACCAGACAAGTTACCATCGACAAAATCTTCGTATCTCACCGCATGAATCGAACGCGAGTGGGTCTCGCAGGTGGTAATCGTTTTGAGCAAGAGGTCGCAAAACGCCTTGTAGAATCGGTAAGGCTCACCCTTTCCGAAAAGACTAAAGATATCGACAAGGCTGACGCTATCGGGGTCCGCTTCCTTTTGTCGGAATACGCTGAGCACGTTGGCTTTTCGAACCTCGTCGTCCAAGATCTTCGTTCCATTAAATTTGTACAGAACGCGGCTAACCAGCGTGTCTCTCGGATCGCGTAGGACAACGATATTTTTGTCGAACAAACTCGGGGCATATTCAGAAGCGGTAAGCTTTCCCATCATAATCTTTGTGAGACTGCATTCCTTTGAAGAGAGGAATTTGAGTTCGTCTGCAGATTTTGGCTCGAATATCGCTGAGGTGTTTGACGGCATTGCATTTCTTATGGACTGGTAGATAGCGGTCGTTCCAGTCTTTGGCATTCCAACAATGCAAATTCTGTTTCTCATCTCGGTACCAATTGCTGAATAAAAAATAGAGTGAGGCTCTTGCAAAACGCCGTAAAGGCGGCGAGTTTTCCGCGGTAGCGGCTGATTCTCGAGGCGACCGCCCCTCCTTTCGGGTATGTTGAGTCTATGAAAAGCCAACGACCAAAGGGAGTTGCGGACCATGCCTCTTCCCTAGATGCTATCCGACTACTGGCACACCATTCAAGGCCATTTTTTCAGGGCAATCTGGTGAGTTAGAGGATGACAAGAAGAGAAAAGCCTGAATCGCTATTGAGGTGGTCCCACATCGTTGGACAGTTTGGCGGCTCATTTAAGGTGTAGTCTAATCGGTTCTGCAGTCAAGCTCCCGGCGATCCTTTTTTTTGTCCTTTTCCGGGAACAGCTCATATCGACACGCGGGGGATTGTGTTTTGGTGCGTGGTGTGGTTGAGTTTCGTATGGTCGACCTTGAAACATGGAAGTCGCGCGGCGTTCGGATCGAAGATGACTCCACTCGGGTTCAATTCCTGTCTGCCCTTGAATTCATTGAAAAACTCGACCTCGAAGGGTTTGAGAAACTGGCCGATATTGGTAGCGGACCAGGCCATCAGGCGTTTATTTTCAAGCGTCTTGGTTGCGATGTGACGTGCGTCGATTATAAACGACCCATCTACGCTAATCTGGTGTGGACACACCCCGACAACGCGGATTTTCACGAGACCTTCGACCTTTTATGGTCGCATCATTGTTTAGAGCACATTCGCGATCCACTCGGTGCGCTGATACAGTGGTGGGGCTGGTTGAAACCCGGCGGTAGGCTGCTGCTGACAGTCCCGGAAATCGGGCTGGTCATGTCGTCGGGACACATCAACTCCTACAACATTCCCCTGCTGATATACCACCTCGCCATGGCGGGCTTTTCACTAGCGGGCAAGACTATCCAGAAACAACGGTCCCACCTGCGTGTCATCGCGCAGAAATCTTCAAACTACGATCCGCGCAACAATTTTACTGCTAGTTTGCGCGATCTTGCGGATTATAGCCTGTTCTCTCCCAGCGTGATGGCCGCAATAAAGAAAACAGGCCGATTTACAGCGGAGGATGTCCATCTTCACTGGCTTGGCCAGAAGAGCACCCCACCCAAGGGAACAATTGCCACATACGATTACATCATAAACGCGATGTGGAAGGGATGAAGATGATTCACCGTCTGAAATTTGTAGCCCACCTAAATGAGTGCGGTACATTGCGTCGCGCAATTTAATTGAGGTGGCACAATGTAAACTTGTGGCTGAAGTGGCAGACATTCTTCAAATCCCCACATTCTTGTGTCGCCAAACTGATCTTCTGCTTGCCGCGGGTGAAATAGGAGTTGCAATCAATGTTAAGAAAGGGAAGTTTCCGACGTTGTGAAACATGGCGAATGTTGCTGAAAAAATAGCTTCTACGGGCAACGATTCAAGTCTTGCTGTGCGAGCGAGGGACAAGCTTCGGATACAATGCACTGGTAACCGATTTAGATCGGTGCCTATTATGGTTGAGGCTGGCTACCCGTCGTTTTTAACGCTACCCACTAGGTCCAGCAGCCAGGAGGCAAAGGTAAGTCAAACGGTGGGGAACGGCAATTTGTTCCAGTTCTTGCTTGAGCCGCCGTAGCCGTCGGATGCGCAGCGCTATTTATTGAAACGCATGAGGACCCAGATAATGCACCGTTGGATGGGGCGAACATGGTAGATTTTGGCCGGGCTAGTGAGAACTCTAACAGTTTTCGAACACTCAGTACGACTGCGGTCAGAGGGGCCGACACTGTAATGCTAAATGCCAGTCTAGCATATGTCTTTGCCGATCCTGTCGGACGCGTTGACAGCGGCGTTACCAGTTATATTAGCAATGCACGGCTATTATTAGAAAGCAGGAACGTCCGCGTCTTTGTAGTTGTGCGCGAGGAGAGAGAACCCTTTGGTGCATATCGCGAGCGCTTAGCTATGCAGGTAGAAAAAATCAAGACGGCGGTTCTTAAGGTTGTTGTTGAGGCACCGGAAAGTGATGCCGTAACAACAGAAATTCCTAAGAATGCTGCCGATATCCATATTCGTTTACATGGCTCGCGTCAGCTTGGTGCTCTTGTCCAAGGACTTCCACTGAATAAAAATTGGCTTGCGTTGGAACAGCGAGAAATTAGTCGAGCGAGCATGCTCTCTTCCCCTTCTAAGTCGGCAATCGACTTCAGCAAACAGCTTTATAAAATCCCAGATCGCATCAGTCTTTATCCTAATCCTGCGCCTACATGGGAAGCGAGTACCCCTGACAAAGACAGAAAAAAATATGTTCTCTTCATAGGGCGCCCCCAACAGCTTAAGGGCGTTCAATGGGCATTCGAAATGGCTAGACAGATGCCAGACATACCTTTCACGTTAGCTGTTCCTGCCCCGAGAAAACAGAGATTTAAGAATATCCCATCTAATGTCCAATTAGTCGATGGAGTCCGTGCAACAAAAGATAAATTGTTTATGAACGCCAGCCTCGTGGTTGTACCTAGCCTGCATGAAACCGCTTCAATGGTTGGTATCGAAGCTTTAGCGGCAGGAGTACCTTTGGTAACTTGGGGCCATCTCGGCATAGTAGAATATGCGGCAGCGCCATTTGTTACTGCTGTCGAGCCATATAAATTTGACGATTTTATCGAAATGGTAAGAGCGACACACAGTTTATGTCGCCGATACCCCTCCGCGACGCCAAAACTTAACTCGCTATTTCTCCAAGGCATTAACACTACACTAGCCAGCGGAAAATGCGATTATATGCCAGAAAAAGCGAGAGACTGTACGACCGAACAAGTTCGTCTAATTACTAGAAAATCTATCGAGGTTGCTATGGCATCAAAACAAAACCTACCTCGCTGGCGTCGCAAATTACGCAAGCTTATTCGAAACCCTTCACTTTTTTATAAAGACTCATGGCTTGGTCAAGTCATCATCGCTCCAGGAGCCAAAATCTCGGAATCTAAATTCGGAAATACAAAACCCCAAGAACCTAGGCTTTTTTCTTTAATTTCTGGTACCGAAGAAATTACGTTTTCAGAACCTCCTGAAAAGCCAGAAGGCCTAATAACAGCATTTCTGTACTCGGAAGATAGCGAGGAGGATGCAAGGCAAATAATCATGGGATTGAACGGTTTCGATGATTTTCGCTGCGTCTGCCACCCAATGTTGCAAATTGGTGTCTTTCGAGATTTTCGGGATGATGGAGTGATCCAGCTGATTAACAGGATAGATTTAAGAAACAAAAATAAAATATCGTCTATTGATCATATAATTCTACTAGATCCTCCGCCATCTTTGGTTGAAGCATTGCGTAGTTGCGGCACACGTCAACGTACCGTGGTAATTTTGAGCAGAAATGATGCCCATATGCCAAACCCGTGGCATACGGATGTCTTGATTGTAGTTGGCAAGAAAAATCTAAATGTAAGCAGCTCAATTTGGCGACGGAAGATCGTCGTGAATTCGTGCGCTGATCTTCCAGTAGCGATCCGACGCGCAATCCAGGAGGGGCTGGGAAAATCTCCGGATATGCTTCTGCCATTGCTTGGATTTGATGGCGACTACAGGGAAGAATTACTTGGGATAAATACATGTTATTACAAAGGCATCATAAAATCGCCTTTAAACAATATTAGTGCCACGGGTCCCATGGACGATATCTATACAAAGCTCGCTCTCAACGTGACAGATATTGCTGTCGCGGAATCTATTTACCTGCGTTATCGCTCCCTATGCGATCAAATTGAAGACGTGGAAATCCGGAAACAGTTTCTTGCGTTCAGCCTTTATGACGGAGTGATCTTCGATGTCCGCACTTAAAATCGTTCATATCACTCCTACGCCGCTCGTGGGCGCCCCTGGCAAGATCGCATGGGCGCAACGTATGAGTGGACATCGATCTTTAGCTGTAGCGCTTTCTGATTATCCCGAAGGAGGCCCTCTGAAAAAAACTTTCCTTGCCCATACATTGGAAATCGATGATTTCACTCGCGCTCATATCGATAAAAGCGTCCGAAATGCAGATATCATTCATCTGCACAATTTTTTACCCGATAATTGGATTAAGTGGCTTAAGAATTTGAATCAAACGGCTGCTTTTGTCTATCAAGCCCACTCACCGCTCAGGGAGGGGCCCCTGTATACCGAAAGAGCCAACGATATTGCGCCGTTTGAGTTCAAACTAAAACTAGTAGTTGGGCAGTTCCAAGGTAGATTTTATCCATCATTTTTACCAGTGCCAAATTTAGTCCTCTCTCCCCCGAGCATCCGAAAATATCAGGCTGGCGAAAAACTGCGCGTTATGTTCAGTCCGACACACAAACGAGGGGGGAGATGGAATGCCAAACACTCGAAAGAACTCGAAAATTCTCTCTCCGATCTTTCTCAGCTAAATAAAATTGAGGTCATATCACCGAAACAGCCGGTTCCACCTGAAACGCTCATGGAACTGCGCCGTACTTGCCATGTCAGCATTGATGAAATAGCCACAGGCGGCTTCCATCTGGTGTCACTAGAAGCAATGTGTGCGGGAAATATCATTATAAATCGCGCAGATTATTTCGCAAAAACGACATTTTCTACATTCTGTGATGGACAATTACCGCCCTTTCACTACGCTGACAACAGTTGCATTGCCAAGGTGCTACTTCGGTTATCTGAAGATTGGCAAGAAACTTCCCGTCTCCAACAAAAGAGTTACAACTTTTTTTGTCGTTATTGCGATCCGATGCGACTCATAGGGGTTTACGATGCGGCTTATGAATCCATTCTTTAACAAACCAAGTAAACTATTAGATCGAGAGAGAGGAAAGAGAGTTTTCATCCTAGCTAACGGACCTTCTATAGTAGGCCTAGATCTTTCTTTTTTGAAGGATGAAATTGTTATAGGCATGAACGCTTCCTCTATGCTTGAGGAATGCTTTGGATTCCGCAGCAAATATTACGTCTTGTCCGATAAAAGGTTTATTAATACCAAAGAGAAAAGAGCGTGGGCCACAGAGAAACTCTGGCCACAAACCCATCGTATCGTCCGCGCGGATATTCGCCCTTATGATGATCCAGAACTTGAGACACGTACTACTTATATCGCCCCTTTGGCTCGGGACGGGTTTTCTAAAAACCTTTCTGTAGGTTACTTCTATGGCTGTACGACGACCATGTTGGCTCTTCAAGTTGCTTGGCATTTAGGGTCACGCGAGGTATATATACTAGGGTGCGACCTTCGTTATCCAAATGAAAGACCCCGTTTTTACTCGGAAGAAACACCACAACTCGAGGACGCATTCACTAGTATACAGATATGGAATATCGTTAACGCAGCTATGATTTTCGAAAAACACAACGGAAAACTTGCTAGTTGCAGCGCTGACAGTTTTCTGCGACCGTATCTAGACTTTGCTCCTCTGAGCTCTTTCTTCGACTGACATAAGAGTCCGGTCGAGAATGTTTCGAATGATAAATGATATCAAGCCGTTGCGATTCTCCGCATCATGAAGCTGGATGCTGGTGATCATGAGCTCGGCTTCGGCACTTGCGGGCATAGCCTCGAAGTCTTTTGCGAGGCGGCGGTTTTGCGCCCGAGCCATGCGAAGGTACGTTCCGTGCCTATCCGGTTAGCGCAGACACCTACTACATGTAGGGTGCGTCCATTCGCCGGAATATAGCTCGGCGAAGGTCGGTGACCCCGCCCCTCCCAGCGATACCGAGGAGCGAACGGAAGGGGGCAATCGCATTTGAAATTCCCTGACTCCATTGAGGGTCGAAAATCGAAGCCTATCACCTTCAGCAAGGCGAGAGTTGCAACTGTGTTCTTTTTACGTTCACGATAGAGGTTATGAAGAATCCAAATGCGATTGCCTTCCACGCATTAAACGAACTTCGCCGCCAGCGCTTCTTAGAACACCCTCAGCAACGTCCCTGTCGAGAAGGCGATCTGGTAGATCAGTTGGACTATGTCCTTGGTGAACTGGAATGTCTTGAACTCCACCTTGGGGGGCACGATGATTTCGTCCCCGGCGGAGACCCTGGCATTCGCGTCGACGATCAGAACCTGACCGTTGGTTTTCCGCAGGATGATTCGGCTGTCGTCGGCCCGGTCGGCGTAGCCGCCGGCGCGTTTAATCAGTGCGTCGACGATCTGGCCGGATTCGAACGCAATGGCCTGAGGCGCCAGGACTTCTCCGGTGACGATGACGACGGACCGCTTTTCGGGAATGACGACCTGATCGCCGTTCTCGAGACGCATATCAACCATATGCCCGCCCGAATCCAGAACAACGACCGTCCCGTCCGGTTCGACAAGGCGCGCCCGCTCAATGTACTTGCTTACCAGGTTCGCCTCGACCGTACGGATCTGCGCCTCGCCTACGGTAGCCACGGAAACGTTCCGCATGGCTTGTTCGAGGCGGTCGAGCGATGCCTCCAGCGACGCCTTCTGCTGGCGCGCGACGCTCCGGCGCCGAACATGGACCGCGTCGACATCGGCGACGATGGGATCGATCTCGATGTAATCCAGAACCTGGAGAAGCGTCGCATCCGGATCGGTAACGAAGACCGAACGCCCCAGTTTTGCCCCCGTGACCTCGACCGTCAGTGTCCGCCTGGGCACATCTGCCAGGAACGAGAGCTCATCCTGGTCCACGAAGGTGCGCCCCTTCGCCTCGGCGAGAGTCAGGTATTCCGAAACCGGCCGACCGTCCCGCGTTCCCTTAATGTGAACGTGGGTCGCCTGGGGCAAGGGCCTCGCAATGCGGATCAGGTCCGCTCCCTTCATCCGGTTCTCGGGTGACGTCTCGAAGCGGTAATTGTTCCTGATCTTCCCGCTGACGGTGACCGTCGGGCGCTGCGGGCCGACGATGATGACGTCGCCGTCCTTGAACTGAACACGCGACAGTCTGCCGTCGAGTAAGAAATCGTAGAGGTCAATCCGGGCAATCACTTTGCTGTCGCGCACCACACGGATGTCACGGAAGCTGCCGCGCTCCTCGTCGATGCCGCCGGCACGGCTGAGGAACTCGAGGGCCGATTCCGTCGAAATACCCGGATAGCGGCCGGGATGCGGAACCGCTCCCGACACGAACACCCCGATCGACTGCCACTGCATCAGGGTCACGTAGACGGCGACGTTGTCGCGATAGATGGCGCGGATCCGGCTTTCGACATACGTCTGCAGGTCGCCAGATCGCGCACCGGAGACCGGTATGGGCCCGACCTGAGGGATGAAGATGTTGCCTTGCTGGTCGACGACGGTCCTGAGGTCCGCGTTGACCGAGCCCCAGACCCGAACCATGATCTGGTCGCCTATATTGATCGGGTAGTCCGGATTGGGGCCCGCGGAAGCCGTCAGGATCGGAGTATCGAACAGCGCGGCGCCAAAGGGACGCGGGGGAGCGGGGGAGGGAAATGCCGGCCCGATCCCCTGGGAGGGCGATGGCGATGCCTTCCCGGGTATCCGACCCGGAATCCCCCGATTCGAATCGGGCAGCTTCGGCATCGCCGAAGGTACGGGAATATCGGGTGTGGCCGGTGCCTGCGAGGGCGTGATGTCGCCGGTCGTGATCGGCGACATAGACTGCGCCCAGGCACCTGACGCCAAGCCAACGACAACAACAGATGCCATCACGGCAACCCTAGTGCATAACATGGTCGCGCACCCCGGAAATCAATAGTCTTCCAATGCCATAGACGATCAGGCTCCCGATCATCACAAAGAAAATTCCCCGTAGCTTGCGCGGATATTCCGCCTCTTCCGGCGCATGGGGAGAGACTACGGGGACGACGTAACTTCTCTGGCGCTGCGCCTCGATCCTGGCATTCTCCAACGAAGTCAGTGCCGATGTGTAAGCCGTGTTGGAGAACTCGTTCTCGAGCATGAGACCTTCGTATTCAGCGAGAACGTTCGTCTTGGCTCCACCCTCTCCGGTCAGCCGCTGGTTCTCCCGCAGGATCTGGGATTCCAAAGCCCTGAGGCGTTTGCGCAGCACCTCCACCTGCAGACTGTCGTGCTTCATGAACGACATGACTTCCTGCAACTTGGCGGAGGTTTCGGAATACTCCTTTTCGAGGCCGCCGATGATGTCGCCGACTGAGCCCGTACTCTTGGTGGGGTCAATATCCTGGTTGTTGATCCGGAAGATCCTGATGCGTTCACGCACGGCGGTAAGATTCTCTTCCGCCCGGCGAACCTCGGAACGCGCGAGTCTGAGCGTGTCTTTCTCCGCCCGGCTGTTGAAGCTGTTGACGAGTTCCTCGCTCATCACGATTAATTCCGTCGCAATGGCCAGGGCGTCATTTCGGTTGAACGCACGCACGGCGATGGAGGTTATCCCGGATGCAGAGTCAAAGGACGTGTCGACCATCCCCCTGTAGTATTCGACCAATTCCTCGAGTGACGCGTCTGGCGATAACCAGGCCAGGAAGTCTATCTGCGGCTTGGAATAGATGGTCTTGAGATCCAGCTTCTCATCGAGCGCCTGGACCGCATCGTGAGAAGTTATGAACTGGGAAACCGTGTTGGCCTCGATGGCGGACTGGCTCACGTTGCCCATTCCCAAAATGGCTCCCAGAAAGGAACTGGTTCCCGATCCTTGTGCGGATCTTACGGATATCAGAACCTCGGTCTGATACTGATCGGCCGCGATCAAGCCGTAGTAAATGACGGCAAGGAGGGTGGGCACGGCAATGAAAAGAACGAACGGATTCAACCTGTGCGAAAGCTGCTCCGAAAGACTGCCCCCTGTTCCTTCCGGTTTCGCACCGGCTTTTGATTCTGGAATGGTCTCGGTCATATGTGACTGTAAGCGTCCAGCGCTTCGTCGACGTTGTTGAAAGCGGTCAGCTTCCCATGGACCAGAAGAAGCGCCCTGTCGCAATGCTTGCGGATGCTCGCGGAATTGTGGGAGGTAAGAAACAGGCACGCCTCCTGGGACAGCTTGTCGAAAGCCGATTGGAAACGCGCCTTAAAACGGACATCCCCAACACCGGGAATCTCGTCGACAAGATAGACATCGAATTTGATCGCCAACGAAAGGCCGAGGTTAAGACGCGCCCTCATTCCCGCGGAATAAGTCTTGATCGGCATTTTTAAGTACGTGCCGAGTTCCGCGAACTCCTCCACATATTCAAGGGTCTCACGCCAGTCGACGCCGTAGATTCTGGAAACGAAACGGATGTTGTCGATGGCGGAAAGGCTTCCTTGGAAGCCGCCACTGAATGCGAGTGGCCAGGAAACGCGGCCTCTTGTCCGGATATTCCCTCTTGTCGGGGTTTCCGCTCGGGCAATCAGCCGCATGAGCGTCGACTTGCCGGCCCCGTTCAAACCGAGAATCCCGACATTCCGGTCCGTGGGTATCTTCAAGGAAACATCGTTCAGAACGATTTTCGGCCCGTCCACGGTCTTATAGACCTTGGTAACGTTCTCCAGCGCGATCATGACTGCTTGACCCTGTCTCTCAGGCTACGCTCGAGAAGTAGGGCCAGGAACAACACGCTCATGATCCAAACGATGAGATAGGTGTAGGAATTTATTGGCGTGGCATAACCGATAAAGAACGCGCTTCTCAGGAGCTCAATCGCGTGGACGATCGGATTGTACTCGAGAAACACGCGCGCCGTGCTCGGCATATCGTTGAGCGTATAGAAGACACAGGACGTCCACAGCATAAGACGCCACAAGGGTCTGGTAAGCTTTTCGAAAGCGGGCCAGATCATTGTGAGCGCCCATTCAAGTCCCCCCCACGAAAAGGCCAACGCCATGGCTGCGAAGACGGCGATGAGGACACCGAACAAATCATGGGGTATGGGCGCCTGATCTAGAAGATAGGCCCCTCCGACAATGATCGAGAACACCACGACGAATGTTACCGTCTCCAGGATCGCTCTTGCAATCAGCGTATCGAGCGGACTGACATGCGGATAAGTCAGCAAACCGCGGTTGCTCTCGATAGCATTGGCTAGGCTCCTAACCGTGCCGCGGATAGCCATAAAGGTCACGATCCCGGTCGACAGGAAAGGTATCAACTCCATTCCCGCATGGCTCTGCCGGCCGAGGGCCAGAAAGGCAGCATAGAACACCCCGACCATCATCAACGGTTCGAGGAGTGCCCAGAGATAACCGAGACCGCTTCGACCGTAGCGCGTCAGCATTTCGCGGAGGATCAAGGCACTCACGACGCGCCCCTGCCAGACCAATGCCTCGGATAAGGTCGATGCATAGTTCCTGAACTGAACGCTATGGACTCCGCTCACCATTTAATCCGGCCCCGCGCCTTCGACGTACTTCAACACACGGCCCAGTCCCATGCCGGCAAAGTCGATCCGTTGCAATGGGGTCACCGCCTCCCACCCCTGAGGCGAGCGGCAGAACAAGACATCAACGGCCCTCTGCGACGCCTGGGACTGCAGGTAGATCTGTTTGCACGGACGGCCGCGCGCCGATACGTAAGACTCGACCAGGGACGCGTTCACAGCGTACCCCTGGTCGAGATTCACTTGGACGCGAGTGTCCATTTCGGCAGCGGCTGCGAAGTCGATCAGCCATTCCCCGTTATTCGAATCCAGTCGGAGGCGGCGTTGAACCGGCGCAACCGAATGCATTCCGGCTTGCGTCACGCTCATCGCCTCCCCACCTTCCCTTTGTTTCTCGGGAAAGACGGCTAAATACGAAACCTTCGTTCCGCATCCACTAAGGACGAGCGCCAAAACAGTTGCCGGAAGCACGCGCTTTTGTATGTTTGAAAAAAGAATCGAACAAGCTCCGCACTTTTGGTGAAAGAACATCTCACCCACTCGCCAGCTGTCAGCTGGTCGAAATCATCTCGAAACCTTCGACCGACGGTCAAATAGCGGCTTCGAGTATATCTGGCACCACGACCACGTGACGCATTTCGCCGAATAGCTCCATTAGGACCTGAACACGTTGTCGGTCGTCGGCAACGTCGAATATCGCCTCAAACCGGGATAACGCCCCACTCACGATCCGGACCTTTTGGCCTTTCCTGAAATGGCTGACACCAAGTTCCACCAGACCGTCCCTATTTTGCCGGGCGCGAATCGATGCGATCACCCCTACCGGAACCGTATAAGCCGCCTTCGCATCTCCGAGCAGGCAGAACGACCCCAGGCGCGCGGCGGGCCTCTCCGAGCGCCGGGCCTCCCGGCACTTCCTGGAGAAACAGGTAGCCGGGAAACAAGGGCCTGGCAACCGTCCTCTGCCGCCTAGCATGCCGTGTCACCCGCTGGTATTTGGGTAGGAAAACCTCGTATCCACATTTGCTGAGAAAAGCTTCGCTAAATGTTTCCTTGCGGATTTTGGTCTGAACACAAACCCAATGCCTATTGAAGGTCGGGGTAGATACAATGTTGCTGCCCATTAAAACCCTCTTAGGCACCTTGGGATACCGTGCCCCAGCCATACCCACAGATACGAAACGCCCAGCAATCTCTTGTGGATAATGTTGCTCACGTCCCCCCCGATATACGCACCAAGTTAACGATCAGAACGAGGTATTGCAAGGTGATAGCTGCGCCAACCCAGGGCAATCGGGTGAGTTAGAGGGTGATAAGAAGAAAAAAGTCTGAATCTCTACTGGTCCTTTTGATTCTCAAGGAGGATAGCGGAAATGGCGCAACGGGGTGGAACGGCGGACGAGGCATTTGATCAGATCGTTGATTTTCTGGAGCATTTCACCGATCTCAAAGACCCGCGGCACGGCATCGGCATGACCGCCACAGCCCCGGCCAAAGCCATCACCCCGCCGTCGCGGACGTCCGCAGCGTGGTGCCAGGTCGTCCTGGCTTTCCAGAATCTGCGAGTAAAATCAACGAGTTTGCGGAAGGCTCTGTTGAGCTTCAGCATCGGCGGAGCAGTTCTCGATAGACAGTCATCGTCTCTGCGACGATACGGGGCAGAGAGTATTCTTCTTCAGCAATTCGCCTGCCCTCTATTCCCATTTGCTGACATTTTGCCTCATCAAGCAGGAGTGCTTTCAAGACCACAGCTAAGCCTTCCGCATCTCGCGGCTTGATCAGGAAGCCATTTTTACCTAAGCGGACAAGATCCCTGCAGCCCGGCATGTCGGTCGTAACAATCGGGCGAGCACAAGCCATGGCTTCAATTAACACCTTGGGGATGCCTTCACCGTAGTAGGTAGGCAGGCAGACGATTCTGGCCTGTGAAAGCACTTCGGGCATATCGTTCCGATGCCCCCACCATTCGACGACACCCGAATCATTCCATTCCTGTAGTTGCCCCCAGGGTACAGAGGAGGGATTCTCGGTATCTGAATCGCCCACAAGGACAAATCGAGCAAGCACACCCTGCTCCCGCAGCACTCCGGCTGCCCTAACGAATTCTTCAATTCCTTTATCCCAAAGCATGCGCGACGCCAGCATAACGACAGGCATCCCCGGTGGCAGGGCACGTGGCGCGTAGCGCTTCAGATCAACACCGGCACTACGGATCAAACGGACATTTCGTCGATCGATCCCCGCATTCCCGGTGATAAAAGCCACATCGTCCTGGTTTTGCAGAATTAAACGGCACCGAGTGTCATTGAGAATGAACCGAAACGTATTGATCAGCAGCAACCTCAGAATACGAGCATGGAATTTTTGCGACGAAAAGACAAAGCCGAGACCTCCCAGTGCATTCACCCAGGCCGGGACACCAATCAATCGCGCCGCCAGCGAGCCGTAGAGAACAGGTTTGAGCGCAACGTGGTGGACCAAATCAGGGCGCTCTCGCCGGTAGATGGCAAGTAACTCGAACAAAGCAGCCAACTCGCGAAATGCGTTGATGCTCGAACGGCTCATGCGCTGGAAAGGAACGACACGAACTCCTGCCTGCTCAATAACATCTTTGTGGGCTGCGAGGCGTGTAGCCACAACAACATCATGACCAAGCTCTCTAGCCGCAACTGCGAGCGGCAGGCGATGGGAGCAGAAATACCAGTCTTCCATTACAACAAACAGGATTTTCGATGGCTTCATGGAAATCTAGTGCCTCACGCGGCCACTTGCGGAAGGTCGGGCGTGGAACGGCAACGCGATGCAAAATCCAAGTCCCAACCAAAAAATCCGCTGATAGAAAATCTCATGAACAAGGCCAAAAATCGCGAAGACCCCCAACAGCATAATGACCGCCCGGTTTTGTGGCTTGGTGAACCCTGCCCGCGCGACTGATACGAGGATCCAAATCAGAGCTGCGCTCAAGGCAGCCGCACCAAGAATCCCGAACTCAGCAAGGATCCAGACCGGAGTGCTATGAATCACGATCGGTTGCTTGAACCACTGGGAACTCATTTCTATAAATACGCCCAGGCCCGCACCAAACCAAGGGGCATCTCGCCACATCTCAAACCCACGCAGTATCGTTCCCCAACGCTCAGGATCGCTTCTTTCGTCGAAAAACACGCTTTGTACTTCCAAGTGAGAAACGACTTGCTCGGCAAAAAGCTGGCTGCCCCATGGAAGGAGCCATGCGAAGATTAGCCATATCAGGATGCCGAATATCAGGCTTCGCAGCAGCATTCGGCGGTTAGCGAAACCAGCCAGACCGGCAAAGGCGAGGAGAATGATGCCCGTCAAAATGCCAGCACGCGAACCACTTAATACCACTCCGGCCAGAATCGCGCCATGTCCGGCAGCCAGAAAGATGTCCCGCTGGCCGCCAAACGGGCCGAGCCTCACTTGGCTTGCGCTCTTGCTGAGATACCGGAAATAAGCAATCAGGAGTACCGAGCAGGTGAGCAACTGGAAAGCGAATGAATTGCGATTGCCTGAATACCCCTCAAGTTTTAGAGTCACAGCGCTCGGATCTATCCATCCTGAATAGGCCAGCCAACGAATGATTGCTTGAAACAAAACGATGACCACGGCAGAGGCAACTAAAGTCTCGATAAACCGCCTGATGCCAAGTTTGCCTAAGTAGGAGACCGCCAAAACGCCCATACTCAGGTACCCAAGGAGAATCAGCCAACCCAATAGCCTCCCGGCCAATGCCCACTGCGTCACGCCGATCACTTGCACCCCGTGCAGAAAAGAAAACAGCAGCAGCAATCCAACCGCGACAAGCAATAGATTGAATTTAGGAACGGACCAAACCGGAAGAGAACGGGAGAAAAAGGCATGGGTGGCCACCGATGCAAGAGCAAGAACGGCAAACGCATCAGCAAAATTGAGATTGATCACGCCGCCATGCAGCGGCAAATGAATCTGGAAAAAGGTCAAAACCGTACCGGCTATAACCAACCCCCAAGTCGCTATTTTTTCTATTGGCAAGCGACCAAGCGTTGCATTTCCAGATAAATGCAGGTCCTCCCCCGCCACTGCCCCGTGTCGGCTTAATGCGTATGGAAATTCAGCTAATATAACTGCGGTAGAGCAAAGTCCCACCAGTATCGAGATGGCCAATGCCGAAGATGGCGGCATCCCTATATGACCAAATGCAAACACGGCGGTTAGTTCACGCACCCCCCAACCATTTACCGAAATCGGCAGGCTTGCAGCGAAACTGGTAATTGCGGCAGCCGCCAGATAATTCCAGAAGCCGATCTCAGGGGCCAATCCCAAGCCTGCGATCACAAAGGCGCCCAGTACCAGAACCTGTGTGACAAACGTGATCGCAGTTATCTCGAAGAACCGACCGATACTCTGCTTTGAACGCATACCGGTGAGCAATTGCGTCTCGAACCCGGACCGACAAAACCATAGGCTGGCCAAGAGACACAGAGCGGTCGCAAGAAACATCTGAGTGAACGAAATCTTGTCAAAGAATGCCGCTACCTTACTCACATCCAGCAGCCGGGCCGATCCCAAAAAACAAAACCCGCCACTGACAACGAAAAGCACGGCCCGCTCAATAGCCGTCAATGAGGCAACAAATACCGATGGGGTGCCATAGCGCCTTAACACCGCCTGCCGCCCAGCAACCTGACCAAATAGCGAGATTAAAAACAAGGAAGCAAAATGGCCCTGCAGGCTAGCCTTGGTGGCGATGCCGTGAGGCACGGTGACACCAAAATACTTCAGGAGTCGACCGAGTCTGAACGAGACCACGGCAAGGTTTAACGCGAAAGCGGTCAATACCCCAACCACAACCCAAGCGGGGAACTGCTTTAGATCATGGAGTACTTTGTCGGTACCCGCGATCCAAAACCCCGTCGATAGTAGAAGCACCGACAGCAGGATCAGAAACCCGCCCTTAACCCACTTTGACTTGATCACATCAGCTCCCTGCATGACTAACGGTTAATGTGATGCTCATAAAGCCATGCTTGAAACATCAACACACTCCAAATTTGGTGAGACCAGTTGCGCTTACCATTTAAATGTTCCTTCCACTTCACTCTGATTGGTTCTGGGTGAAAAAAGCCTTGATTCTTTAGCTTAAGAGGGTCGAGCAATACCTCAGCCCAGTCTCTTAGCGGACCACGTAGCCAAGTGTCGATGGGAACGCCGAATCCGGTCTTTGGACGATCGATGAGCAAACGCGGCACATGGCGATCAAGTAAGCGGCGTAACAACCACTTGCCTTCGTTGCCCCGAATCTTCATGGCCAACGGCAGGGACCAAGCAAACTCGACCACACGATGGTCAAGCATTGGCACCCGCGTTTCAAGTGAAATACCCATAGCAGCCCGATCAACCTTTACAAGGACGTCATCGGGCATATAAGAAACTGCATCCAGAAACATCATGCGATGCTCCAGATCGTGCAGCCCTGCGGCGCACTCTTTATCTTTAATAACCTTTACCGACTTCACGCTGCCAGTCACAACGTTTTCTGGATGTCGCCATTGCGAGACCAGGCTCGTATAGATTTCGTCAGGCGATCTGACTGACAGCATTTCAGCCAGCTTATGCAGCTTGTCACCCGGCGTCCTGTAATGCCAGTGACTTGGAAGCAAGGTCCCTAGCCTGTCGAAACAGGCATCCCATGCCGAAGGGGGCACGGTAGTGAGGAGACCTGCGAGCCCCGAGCGGACACTGTGTGGCAACCAACCCAGCTTCCGCCATATCGATGCCGCACGTACATAGCGGTTGTATCCACCGAAAATCTCGTCCCCACCGTCTCCCGATAAGCTTACCGTCACATGCCGACGAGCCAGCTCGCTGACCAGGAATGTCGGGATCTGGGAGACATCCGCGAATGGTTCGTCGTACAACACGGGCAGCCGTGGTATGACGGACTGTGCCTGCTCGGGCGTTACATACAGTTCCGTGTGCTCCGTACCCAAATGGGCTGCTACCGCATGGGCATGCTCCGCCTCGTTGTATCCGCCTTCATGGAACCCAATGGTGAATGTCTGTACGGGCCGGCTGGATTGTGTCTGCATCAAGGCCACGACCGTTGACGAATCGACCCCGCCCGACAGAAATGCCCCCAACGGCACATCGGCCAGCATCTGGCCGGCGACCGAGTGTTGAAGCAGCCGTTCCAGTTCGCTGACGGCCTCGTCATCGGACCCCTGGAAGGGACCTGCTTGCCCACGCTCCGCCACGTCACGCAATGACCAATAAGGGGATGGCGTTGGAAGCCGCCGATTGGCAACGTCATCCTGAGTCAATTTCAGCCACATGCCAGGGGGTAGCTTGAAAATGCCCTGATAAATCGAATGCGGCGCCGGAACGGCATTGTGGCGAAGGAATAGCGCTAGGACCTCTCTGTCCACCTCGCCCTGAAACCCCGGATATGCAAGCAGGGCCTTGAGTTCCGAGGCAAACAGCAGGGCGCCACCCTGTAAGCCGAAATAGAGGGGTTTCTCTCCAAAACGGTCCCGCGCCAAGCATAACGCCCTTTCCCGACGATCCCACAGGGCAAAGGCAAACATGCCCACCGACTTGTGGAGCGTTTGCTCCACTCCCCAGGCGGCAATCGCCGCCAGCAGCGTTTCAGTATCAGAGTGTCCGCGCCAACTTTGCATGGCCGGCGGCTGAAACCCGGTTTCCAGTTCCCGCCGTATCGCCTGGTGGTTATAAATTTCGCCGTTAAAGACCAGGACATAGCGGCCGCAGGACGAAACCATCGGCTGATGCCCTGAGTTGGAAAGGTCAAGGATTGAAAGACGTCGGTGCACCAATGCAAGGCCTGAAGATGCATCGATCCACACACCTTCGTCGTCTGGACCTCGATGCACCAATCGCCGCGCCATATCGCGCGCAACTGGCTCGAGAGAAATACCAGATTGCCCTCCCGGAACAAAAAAACCGGCTATGCCGCACATAATCAGCGTGTCCCGCCAACAGAAGCAGAGGGCGAAGAAGCGTGTCCACTTGCCGAGCGCAGCAAACCTTCCCATTGCTCGCATACATGCCGAGGCGAAAAACGTTTATCGACGGCCTTGCGCCCTGCATCGCCCAGGCGGCGCCGAAGCGCGGGATCAGCCAACAAGTTGGACAGCGCACACGCTAGGGACAAAGCACGGTCGACACTTGGCACCACCAACAATCCCGTCCGGTCAGCCTCGATCAATTCATTGGTGCCGGGGCAGTCCGCAAACCCGACCACCGGCAACCCATGGGACATCGCCTCAGCCGTGACTAGACCGAAAGCCTCATAGCGGGAAGAAATCACAAAAGCCTCCGCCGATCTGTACTCCGCACCAATCTCCGAGGTCACGCCCGGCATGGCTACCCGGGTCTGCAGATCAAGCGACCCCACCAGCTTCTCCAGTTTTCGGCGAAGCGGTCCCTCACCAACAATCCTGAGATCCCATTGGGGAAACTCTCGTGCGATTTGCGCAAAGGCGCGCAGCAATGTGGCATGGTCTTTCTGTTCGTCGATTCGACCTACGCACAAGAGGGTAAAGTTTTCTTTCTCGCAGCCCACATTCGCCACGTTGGAAACCGTTTCAACCGGATTCGGCATGACGGCCATCCGTCGCCGAACAACACCTGGGTAACGCGAGCGGATTGCTTCGGAAAGGACAGTCATCTTGGTAATGAAAGGGTCTGCCGCCATCAGAAAAAGGAACTGAAAGGGGCGAGTGCGATAGTGTTCCGGCACGATATGCTCGCTTCCCACCACGGGAATGTTCGTGCCTACCAGCGCAAGGGCCAATGGCACGAACATCGAATGCATGAAGCCAACTGCAACATCCGGACGCTCCGTAGGCACGACTCGACGCAATGCCCTCATTCGAAGAAACGTTTCACCTAGACGTGCGGGCCGAGATGAACCGCCTATCCCCAGATCAATTCTCTTGATCCGCTTATCTAAAGGATAGAAAGCCTGCCCCCCCGGGTGATCGAATGTGACAATGGAAACCTCGTGGCCACGTACCGCCAACTCAGAACACACGGTGCAAAACACACGTTCGGCGCCACCAACTGCCGAAGTAAGATTCTTGA
>PIVK01000270.1 GCA_003354135.1 Rhodospirillales bacterium | reverse complement strand
ATTATGTATGATATAGTACAAACATTATCTTTATTATTATCGCAGTTGTACAACATAATACATGTGTTTATATTATTATACATACATATATTAAAAACATGTCAGGCAAGTAATGATACATGTCAAGTAATTTGATTTCTATAAAGACCCGTCGCACAATGAATGGCTACTGTTTTCAAGTAAGTGGTTTTAATGACAATGCCCACCAGGTTGCAGTTTAAGAGTGTTCACCACGTTGCACTTTCATATAATAAGGGGTTCTAGGGGTTCTTAATGGCAATGTTCACAATGTTCAACAGGTTCCAGGTTGAAATAAGGGGTTTTATTAATGTTTAATCTTCATCACTGGGTTCAATTTTCACTTCAAGTTTTGTTTTCTGCAAAATATAAAAAAAAAAACGACTTTTAAATCAGGAAAAATTCAAATGGCCACAATATAGCACCAATATTCATTCACCCACCAATGACTATATCACATATATTGTTAGCACCACACAACAAGCACATGAAAGCAAAGTCTATAGGCTACTAAATGTTGCCACATCAAAGCAAAGTCTATAGGCTACTAAATGTTGCCACATCAAAGCAAAGTCTATAGGCTACTAAATGTTGGCACATCACTGCAAAGTCTAATCAAGGCTACTAAATTGTCCAGAAAAACCAGCACCAGAGTCATCACCACCATTTTGTTGTACCTGCTCATTGCTATCTGGAGAGTCTGTTCCCCGTGCACTGCGTCGTTGCTGGCCCCCAGGAGTGACGTGGGAACTCCGCGGAGTAACGAGTAACAAGTTTGGTTGCACTGAATTATTAGTATTAAAACTCTCATTTGCTGCTGCTGCATTTGCTGATGCTATATCCAAGTCACTAAAATCCAAGGGTAGGGGGAATGTTGCTGGAGACACTGACACTGCCACTTCATCATAATTGAGGGTGCGATGCGCCCGTCTGGGTCGCAGATTAGGGCCAACCGGAGCAACCTGCAGTTGTGATGGAGGTAGTCCCCAGCTCATGTTGGGAGGCTGCATCTGTTGCAGTGGTTGTGGAGGTGCCCCCAAAGCAGCTGATGGTGGCACTGGCGCGTAGATGATGTTGGGAGGCTGCAATGGTTGGGGTTGTGGTTGGGGT
>PIVK01000269.1 GCA_003354135.1 Rhodospirillales bacterium | reverse complement strand
GCTATAAAGAAAGTCTGTGCACGTCGAGACCGTGGTGGGATGGGAGGAAGGGTGGGAGACCCCATGTAACTAATCTAATGTTAATTACTACTAGTTAGGCAATGTAGATTTCATAAAGCCGACGCTGAAACCTATAAACTTTAATACATTCAATTTATTGAGACTATTCTCTGTAGGAGAACATGCATGGCAGTATAACAACTGGTATCAAAAAAGCCTCCTTGGGAGGTCTGAAACTCAGCATTCTATCAAAATAATGCAAATATATATATAGCAAAATAACAATAGAACTGAGAAACATGTATATACCATTGGCCCTAATAAGGGTGACATATTATACACCGGGGGTCCTCAAATAGCTAGGAATGAGGCCCTTTGCAATATAAATGTAAACAACATTATGTACATTCTCAATAATGAACGGCGTGAGAATACTATGTCCTACAACGTATGACGCACATGATGGCTGACAACCTGCTCAGATACTGTAAGTACCTAAAACTCATAGGATCATAGCTCGCTTAGCAAGCAAACCTGAAGCACGAACACTAAAATTATCACTGTGTTTGGTGCTTTTATCACGAGTACAGACTTTTGTTTCCCCCCTGAAACAAAGAAAGTCTGTGCACGTCCCCGGTCCTTCGTTAAGCCTAATTAACGGAAGTAATGAAATCACAGGATCTCAGGCGGTAAGCCATCATAAATATGACAGAATTACCTAAATTAGACTTAAGAAAAGAGGGGGAGTCCCTGAATTGACTTCCCTCGGCCATAACCATAGCGGGAAGCCTGCACTGTCTGGCTTTGTAATGAATTCCTGTACCTCCTGATGGTAAAGGCCTCAGTAGAGAGGAACCACACATGTAACCTGTACTTGTTATCTAATACCTGCTTCTCCTGGAAGAGGAGGCTAGACCAGTTTGGTAACAATAGTGGTGGTGCAGCCAACACACTCAGCATGAGCGGATACCACGCATACTCGGTGGACCTGGACATAGGAGTCGAAGACCCCCTATGGATTCCAAAGCCGTTTAACCACGTTCCAGTTAAGGGACCACTCTAACTGTGAAAATGGGAACGCTCTGCTATGTCCGTTGGCTATTATAGCAAAGATACCAGGAAGATGTCGACCAACAG
>PIVK01000268.1 GCA_003354135.1 Rhodospirillales bacterium | reverse complement strand
CGCCTCATACGTGGTGACAGGACAGTCCTTGTGAAACAATCCGACGTCTTCTTCGTCCACCGACATGGCACAGTTGATGGTCCCTAGACTCTCACCCTTGGGAATGTAGGAGGTGGTATCGCTGGTATTAGTCACCGTCAGCTCCACCTCGCTCCCAGTCGAAGCTACGAGACAATATGGTATCAACGTCTCTCTCTTGCTCCGATCCGTGTAATTCACGTTGGGCGAGAAAGTCCGAAATGGGGGCGGTTGTTCACAATCCGACTCCCGAAGCTTGACTTTCAGCTTCACCATCGTGTGCGGCGGGACCACACATCCTTCCGGACAGGAGACTGCAGCTACATATTCGCCTATCTCCGTACGGAGAGGCACCTGATAATTGTCGAATGCCGTCAAGTACAGGGATCGGTCGGGGTAGCTAATAACAGCTCCTAGGTGATGAAGGGTCTCGCCTCCAAGCAACGACTTGTCCATCCCTATGTTGGCAACTACGGCTCTAATGATGGCTTTGGGGCTGTTATCCAAGCTCACGTCCAGGTACACTTCACCATGGACATTTATGTGTTTGCTATCATTGGCTGACTCAAGCTTGATTTTCGTCTGCTTCAGACTTCCAGGTGGCAGATACGGTTCCAACTTCTTGTAGACCGATATGTCAATACAGGAGTAACTCGCTCCCGAGTCATTCACAAAGTGGAACTTCTGTCTGCCAAACCGGGTGAAGACATCCAAAGGTACCATAAGACTAGCCGTAGGGTCGAACGTCACTATATGCGGGCGGGTGGATTGGTAGACGGCCCCGAACGCCCGCTCTTCGGCAGCCTCAATGAGTTTAAAGTCCCGGGCTTTTTCAATAGGTTATAAGCCCGTAAAGTGCCAATCTTGAACGGGATCGTCTCTTCCGGCACTTCCATCGGTTGGGGGCGAGGCTCAGCAGGAGGTCTTAAACCCAGCGGGTCAGCAGGGGTATACGAACCTCCGGCCTTCGGTCCCCACCATTCATACGGCCCACTATCCATAGCGGCCTGAAGGTCTCCGACGGGCCAGTTGTCCCCGTTGTTCCTCACGGCACTCGCGAAATACACGTTGGCTCCGGTCGTGGAGGCTAGGCCCACAGAGCCTGTGGTCGATCGACTC
>PIVK01000267.1 GCA_003354135.1 Rhodospirillales bacterium | reverse complement strand
CGTCTCATCTGCCACCTGCTGTTGGTAGGTTTCACCACCGACCCTTTGCTCGAACCCCTGGCCAGCATCTTCTTTGAAGAAATCACAGTGGGAAAAAATAGGCCAAAAATGTGACATTGGGCTCTCATTCATCCATTTTGTAACCAATCTTCCTGAAATTTGCCATGAAATAATTATATGACAAAACAACATTTTTGCATATTCAAACGTATAATTATGGCTTTACCTAATTTGCATAATTTATGCAAATAAGATGAAAATATACCCCATACTAACTTTAGAGCTATTTTTCTCATAGTTTTGTTTAGATATTGGCTACATATTAGCAAGATTTTTGTAAACGGGAAACAGAAGATACCATTTAAAAAAATAACGACAGAAAAATGACCAAAAATAGCTACTTTATAGGGGGTTATATTAGAAAAACATATACCTGTCTACTGCGCATGCGCGTGCGCATGCACATTGCAATTTATAACATAGTTGTCTAGATCTCATTGAGACCTTTCAAACAAAAAAAAGATCAAGTCAATCGGACAACCGGTTGCAGAGATATTAAAGAAAAACACTTTGGTCATGTGACCAAAATCTCATTTGCATAATTTATTCAAGATGGCCACCCCCAGTGTCGGCCATCTTGGAAATCTTTAAACACACATAACTTTTGATTGGATGAACCGATTTGAGTGATCTTTTTTTTGTTTGAAAGCTCTAGCTTGGCTCTAAATGCTTATTCTGACCTATTCTATGTACAATTAACAGTGATTATGCTAGGAAGGTAAACAATAATTTTTAGATACCAATTTTGACCCTTGTTTCATTTTCGCCAAAGTTGACATTTTTGTGCCGTTCTTTTTTAAAATGATATCTATGGTTCAGCACCCTTAATGTACTGTTTTTGAAATTTTGATTTTCATATCAAAAATGGTGCAAAAATTGATTTGAAGATCACCTGTGTTAATTTTTAACACGTTTTTCATAAATTATGCAAATTAGGTTATGCATAATTTATGCAAATTAGGTGAAAAAAATTTGCTTCTTTGCAAAGCAACTTTTTGCCAAATTTCAAGAAGATTGATTGAAAATGAGGTTCAAGGGAACCCAATGTCACATTTTTGGCCTATTTTTTCCCACTGTGT
>PIVK01000265.1 GCA_003354135.1 Rhodospirillales bacterium | reverse complement strand
GAGGCCGAGGGCGACGCTGGGGTGGTGGGGCCCCAGGGCTTTCTCGTCGATCTTAAGCGCGCGTTTCATCAGCGGCTCGGCCTCGGCCAGGCGGTTGGTGGCCTTATAAAGCAGGGCCAGGTTGTTGAGGGCGGTGGCGACGTCCGGGTGATCGGGCCCCAGGGACGTCTCGTGGATCTTGAGCGCGCGCTCCATCAGCGGCTCGGCCTCGGCCAGGCGGTTGGTGTCCCGATAAAGCATGGCCAGGTTGTTAAGGCCGATGGCGACGTCCGGGTGATCGGGCCCCAGGGCCGTCTCGCCGATCTTGAGCGCGCGTTCCATCAGCGGCTCGGCCTCGGCCAGGCGGTTGGTGTCCTGATAAAGCCGGGCCAAGTTGTTGAGGGCGGTGGCGACCTTGGGGTGATCGGGCCCCAGGGCCGTCTCGTGGATCTTGAGCGCGCGCTCCATCAGCGGCTCGGCCTCGGCTAGGCGGTTGGTGGCCAGATAAAGCAGGGCCAAGTTGTTGAGGGCGATGGCGACGTCCGGGTGGTCGGGCCCCAGGACCTTCTCGCGGATCTTGAGCGCGCGTTCCATCAGCGGCTCGGCCTCGGCCAGGCGGTTGGTGTCCTGATAAAGCGTGGCCAGGTTGTTGAGGACGGTGGCGACGTCCGGGTGGTCGGGCCCCAGGACCTTCTCGCGGATCTTGAGCGCGCGTTCCATCAACGGCTCGGCCGCGGCCAGGCGGTTGGTGTCCTGATAAAGCAGGGCCAGGTTGTTGAGGGCGGTGGCGACCTTGGGGTGATCGCGCCCGTGGGCCGTCTCGTGGATCTTGAGCGCGCGTTCCATCAGCGGCTCGGCCTCGGCCAGGCGGTTGGTGTCCTGATAAATCTGGGCCAAGTTGTTGAGGGCGGTGGCGACCTTGGGGTGGTCGGGCCCCAGGGCCGTCTCGTGGATCTTGAGCGCGCGTTCCATCAACGGCTCGGCCTCGGCCAGGCGGTTGGTGTCCTGATAAAGCCGGGCCAGGTTGTTGAGGGCGGTGGCGACCTTGGGGTGATCGGGCCCGTGGGTCAGCTCGTCGATCTTGAGCGTGCGTTCCATCTTCTTGATCGCGCGTTCCGTCGGCGGCTCGGCCTCGGCCGGGCGGTTGGTAGAAAGCCCCCCCACCATGCCAGC
>PIVK01000264.1 GCA_003354135.1 Rhodospirillales bacterium | reverse complement strand
CCAAGTAGTTTTTCCCTTATCGATTGGGCAAACGGCCCCTATTTTATAAGAATAAGTATTGATGGCGTGGAATTCGGAACCAGCCAGTTGATGAGAGTCCCTTATTCCCTGTATGCGAAAACCGCAGAAAACTACAATGAAACGGATCCCTTCTTTTATGCATCTCCTCTTATGAATGTTACACAGTCAGATATCGACAACTGGACTAGCAAATTAGATGAATTTATAGAAACCGACCCTGAATTTTCAGCCTCCATCGCAGGAGGAATAACAGCTGATGATATAGCAAGTTGGAATAGCAAATCAGATGAGTCCGACCCTGTATTTTTAGCCTCCATCGCAAAAAGAATAACAGCTGCTAATATAGCAAGTTGGGATAGCAAATCAGATGAGTCCGACCCTGTATTTTTAGCCTCCATCGCAAAAAGAATAACAGCTGCTGATATAGAAAACTGGGATAGAAGATTAAATGAATCCGACCCTGTATTTTCAACCTCCGCCGCAAAAGGAATAACAGCTGCTGATACAATAAGATGGAACAATGCAGCAGCCTCAGCAGATTCTGCGATCTATTCTGATACGGCTCAATACGCGCTATTCGCAGATTCCGCAAACCACGCTATATATGCTGATACAGCCCGAATTATTGCCGATGCAGATGGGGATACTAAAATACAAGTAGAAGAAGGTGCAGATGATGATATTATCCGTTTTGACATGGGAGGCACAGAATATTTCCGTATGGATAGCGGACGGTTAGAGGTGCTAAACACAGGAGGGAGCGTATTTATAGGAGAAGGGGCAGGCCTAAATGATGATCTAGGCAACAATGAAAATACATTTATTGGACATCAGGCAGGTACATCTAATATCGGAGGAACATTTAATACAGCTCTGGGATCCAATGCCTTATATTCCAATGAGAGAGGATTTGCTAACACAGCAACTGGAGGCGGAGCCTTATATTCCAATACGGACGGATACTCCAACACCGCTACTGGACGCCAGGCCTTATATTTCAATACGGAAGGAGTTAACAACACAGCAAATGGGTTCGCTGCCTTATATTCCAATGAGAAAGGATTTGCTAACACAGCAACTGGAGGCGGAGCCTTATATCTCAATACGGAAGGAGTTAACAACACAGCAAATGGGT
>PIVK01000263.1 GCA_003354135.1 Rhodospirillales bacterium | reverse complement strand
GAAGCCCACGAGAAGACCTGTAACCAACGTTGCCAAGAGGAGCGGCGAGATAGTGGTACAGGCAGTTTACCTGCCCATGGGGCAAGGCGAAAGAGCGTGGAGCTTGAATATGAAGCCCACGAGAAGACCTGTAACCAACGTTGCCAAGAGGAGCGGCGAGATAGTGGTACAGGCAGTTTACCTGCCCATGGGGCAAGGCGAAAGAGCGTGGAGCTTAAATATGAAGCCCGCGAGAAGACCTGTAACCAACGTTGCTAAGAGGAGCGGCGAGATAGTGGTACAGGCAGATTAACTGCCCATGGGGCAAGGCGAAAGCAGATGAATAATAGAGAAGGGAAAGGAAGATGAAGAAGAAGAAGATGAAGAAGATGAAGACGCAAGAACGATGGAGAAAGGAAAAGAAGAAGAAGACGAAAGAACAATGGAGAAAGGAAGAAGAAGAAGAAGAAGATGATGAAGAAGAAGAAGATGATGAAGAAGAAGATGAAGACGCAAGAACGATGGAGAAAGGAAAAGAAGAAGAAGACGAAAGAACAATGGAGAAAGGAAGAAGAAGATGATGAAGATGAAGAAGATGATGATGAAGAAGAAGATGAAGACGAAAGAACGATGGAGAAGGGAAAAGAAGAAGAAGAAGAAGATGAAGAAGGTGAAGACGAAAGAACGATGGAGAAAGGAAAAGAAGAAGAAGACGAAAGAACAATGGAGAAAGGAAAAGAAGAAGAAGAAGAAGAAGATGGTGAAGACGAAAGAACGATGGAGAAGGGAAAGGAAGAAGAAGAAGAAGATGAGGAAGGTTGGCATCCGGGGTTAGCAAGCCCACAAAAGGGTTGTGGAACAGGGTGAAAAGGGTGTTGAGGTACGCGAACGGCTCCAGAGATGCCCACATTGAATACACCGGACGACGGGAACCCTTATCAATTGAAACATACGTACCTGAGGGATAAACTTGGAGTCGTCACCTGTAGTCATCCATGATCACTACAGATGAGGGGGTGGTGTTCGAAGTTGGAGACAACTTCGAGTCCCAGAATGGGATACTACCCAACAAGTAAGTGACCTACCACAAAGTATGCAATTAGATGAATCGGTTAGATGCTGGATGCCATCGCCCGGCAAATATGCGATTCATCGTTGTGAGTAAACTTGCAGCGATAG
>PIVK01000092.1 GCA_003354135.1 Rhodospirillales bacterium | reverse complement strand
AAGTTATGAAGCCTAAGTTGTGTAAGGGATGAACGATTTGATTGTTTGGAAGGTGAGCTAGAATATTGGGAAGCCAAAAAATGGGGAACAATTGTGAAGCTAAAAAGTTGGTGTATAAAAATGTGAAAACAGTGTGCAGCCACACACAAGTCATCAGTGAAACACTTTGAGATGGTTTGCACATTGGGAACAAAATTGTGGGTGACATGCATATGGAAAACATATATTAGTATAAGAGCTGTGTTAAACTTTACTCTCTGTTTTCTTCACTTAGTTTGTAAGTCACATAGGAAGGGCTATTCCATTTAAAAACAGGCCAGAGGGTGGTAGTAGAGGGGTGATGTTTGAAGAATCACTGAAACTATGATATGTAGAATTTGTGGGGATTAGGTTTAAGGAAGTCTCTTCCAACCCCACCCATTGTTTGATGGAATAGCCCTAATAATATATACAGGCAGATCAGTCTGTCCTATAATAATAATAATAATGCAAAAATAGCTTGATTTGTGGGGCAGAGAGACTGCTAGAATTGGCCAGACTATATTAATATAAATGTGCTTGGAGTTTAACTTTATTCTTTGTTTTCTTTACTAAGATTGTAAGTCAAACAGTAAGAGCTATTCCATTTAAAAGCGGGCCAGAGGGTGGTAGTCGAAGGGCGATGTTTGAAGATTGACTAAAACTATGATATGTAGAACTTTGTGGGGGTTAGTGTTTAATCAAGTCTCTCCCAACTCACACCCATTGATTGGTGGAATAGCCATAATAATATATATGGGAAGATCAGTCTGTCATATAATGATAATGTAAAAATAACTTGATTTGTGGGCCAGAGAGACCACTATAATTGCCAAGACTATAATAATAATGTGTCTGGAGTTTAACTTTATTCGTTGTTTTCTTCACTTAGATCGTAAGTCACATAGTAAGGGCTATTCCATTTAAAAATGGGCCAGAGGGTGGTAGTCGAGGAATGATGTTTGAAGAGTGACTAAAACTATGATGTGTAAGATTTGTGAGGATTCGTGTTTAATCAAGTCTCTCCCAACCCCACCTATTGTTTGATGGAATAGCCCTAATAATATATACAGGAAGACCCCCCCCCCATTTTTTTCAGATAATGACATATACTGGCTTGGAAGGTATTTGCCACTGGTTTGCTTCTTTCTTAGCAAAGAAAGTGTCATGTGCTGGCAAATTAGCCATAACCTAAATAATACAAACCAAATATTTTTATTCCCCCATATATCAGATCCTAATTCGTTCTACAAGGGCAGATTTTGAAAAAGGGATTCGGAATTTGGGTTAACCAGACACTATCCACATTTATTGTTAATAGGATAGGGGTGGGCTCTTGGAGCCCTAAATTAAACTTTTAGTAAGGGTCAGTAAAATTACAGTGATTATTACTATTCTAGTTTTGACCATGGGCCAACTAAAAAATCTGGTTGATTAACATTAAGAGAATTCCAGATTCAAGTCAGTCATCTTATACTGAAGGGTCATGGAATGACAGGACAAGATTTGAAGGTAGTTGTATTGAGCAATCTTGATTGTTCCGTGGGTAGTGTGCATGCACGCTGGAAAATTGACCGATGGGGCCAGTCAGGGAGTAGTCAAAAAGAGGCTAAATTCCATTTAGTAAATTCATGTGTGTGTGTGTGCAGTTACTCATTTCTGGGGCTAGGAAGCTCAAACTTGATACCAAGGTACCTTGGGGTAAACCACATTGCCTGGTGACAAAAATGGCACTCAGCCAAATTTAAAGTGCTGAGTCGGCAGTTTTTCAGTTTTTTATGTTTGTCATTTTCAGCTGCTCTCCTTACTCATGAGTCAGCAAAAGTGATGTCATAATGACTGGAAGTGATGTCATAGTGACCGGAAGTGAGGTCATAATGACCGGAAGTGACTCCAGTAGACCGGAAGTGATCTCATACTGACCGGAAATGATGTCATAATGACCAGAAGTGATGTCATAATGACTAGAAGTGACTCCAGCAGACCGGAAGTGATGTCATAATGACCGGAAGTGACTCCAGTAGACCGGAAGTGATTTCATACTGACCAGAAATGATGTCATAATGACCATAAGTGATGTCATAATGATCAGAAGTGACTCCAGCAGACTGAAAGTGATGTCATAATGACCGAAAGTGACTCCAGTAGACCGGAAGTGATCTCATACTAACCGGAAGTGATGTCATAATGACCATAAGTGACTCCAGTAGACAGGAAGTGATGTCATAATGACCGGAAGTGATGTCATAATGACCGGAAGTGACTCCAGCAGACCAGATATAAAGTCATAATGACCGGAAGTGACCCCAGTAAATCGGAAGTGATGTCATATTGACCGAAAGTGATGTCATAATGACCAGAAGTGATGTCATAATGGCCAGAAGTGATTCCAGCAGACTGGATATGACTCCAGTGGTCTGGAAGTGATGTCATACTAACCGGAAGTGAGGTCATAATGACCAGAAGTGACTCCAGCAGACCGGAAGTGATGTCATAATGACCGTAACTGACTCCATTAGACCGGAAGTGATCTCATACTAAGCAGAAGTGATGTCGTACTAACCGGAAGTGATGTCATAATGACCGGAAGTGATGTCATAATGACCGGAAGTGGCTGTAATAATGAACGGAAGTGGCTGAAGTGGACCGAAAGTGATGTCATAATGACCAGAAGTGGCTGAAGTGGACCGGAAGTGATGTCATAATGACCGGAAGTGATGTCATAATGACTGGAAGTTACCCCAGTAGACCGGAAGTTATGTCATACTGACTGGAAGTGATGTTACGATGACCAGGAATGATATCATGATGACTGGAAGCAACTGCAGCAGACCGGAAGTGATGTCACAAGGACCAGAAGTGATCTCACTGGAAGCGACTCCAGCAGACTGGAAGTGATGTCATAATGACTGGATTTGATGTTATAATGGCTGGAAGTGATGCTATAATGGCTGGAATGAACAGAGGTCATCTCCACAAGACCAGAAGTGATGTCATAATGTTCAGAAGTGACTTCAGCAGACAGCAAGTGATGTCATAATCACTGGAAATAAGTGATATCATAATAACAGGAAGTGACTACAGCAGACTGGAAGTGATGTCATAATCACCAGAAGGCCATTAGACTGAAAGATGACAGAAATTGAAGTCATAATGGCTGGAAGTGGTATGCTATCAACCAGATGTGACACCAGTTTATATCAATTTTGATATTTGGCCAAGAAGCTCTTTTCTAGTTTATATTAAAATTATACCTTTGTTTGACGCTGTCCCTTTTGTCATATTGCTAGCCAAATGACAATAAACATATACATACTAAAATAAATGTTTAGGGTTTGTTATTGTGTTACTTAAGGCAACCTGTAAGTGTGTTGAAGTATACCATCACTCATATCTAAATGGTATTAACATGACCCTATACATATAGCAAAGGTGTGAAAAGTTTTTTTTTTCATGAACTTCTGAAATCATGGAAATGGAAACTTTCACAATTTTTGATGGGGTTGTTTTGAAAATCAGACAATTCACAAACCTATATTTATTTAGATGGGCCTCCTTGAGGCAAACCTAGATAATTATTTGTCAAATTTGTCAAATGGACTACTTTTTTGGTCAATAAGGTTAAATGTTTGACACGTTATTGACGCTGCAACAAGTTTAGGTTGTCAATGAAACTTGTCAAATTGACGAGTTCTCAACTGAAACTCGTCAAATTGACGAGTTTATGATGATGTGACAAGTTTACATCATCAACTGAAACTCGTCAAATTGACGAGTTTAGGTCGTCTACTGAAACTAGTCAAATTGACGAGTTCTCAACTGAAACTCGTCAAATTGACGAGTTTATGATGATGTGACAAGTTTACATCATCAACTGAAACTCGTCAAATTGACGACTTTCATGGGCGACGAGGTTATTCCTATGACGAGTTTATGACGATGTAGCAATTTTAGGTCGACGACTGAAACTCGTCGTATTGACGAGTTTTTGACGAGTTTTGATTTTGTGACGACCCAAAGTCGTTGTCTAAAGGGCCGTCATTTGACGAGTTTCTGACGACCAAAAACTCGTCAAATTTTTGACGAGTTTTTGACGAGTTTTTGACGAGTTTGATGACTAAACTCGCCAAACTGACAAGTTTACTACTTTAGCTCGTCGAGGAATGAGCCAAGAGGTGACGACCCAAAGTTGTCATATGACGACCCAAAGTCGTCAAAATGACGAGTCAACAACTTAACTCGTCAAAGAAGTGACGACCCAAACTGATCGAAGTGACGAGTTAACAACACAAACTCGTCAAAAATCGGCTGATTAACGACGACCTAAGGTAATCAAAATGATGAGTTCTTGACGAGTTTACCTCGTCACTTGACGAGTTTACCTCGTCAATTGACGATGCATTGACGACACAAACTTGTTGTTTGAAGGGCCGTCATTTGACGACCCTAAACTTGTCAATCTGACGAGTTTTTGACGAGTTTTTGACGAGGCAATATTTTGTGTGTATGTACAATTAACAGTGATTATGCTAGGAAGGTAAACAATAATTTTTAGATACCAATTTTGACCCTTGTTTCATTTTTACAGAAAAATACATAGACCTATATAGACCCTATATTTGTGAATTCCAATTGGGGGTGGGAAGTGTCTTATTTCGGACACAGAAAAAAAAAAAACTGGGTCGGAAA
>PIVK01000262.1 GCA_003354135.1 Rhodospirillales bacterium | reverse complement strand
ATGGACTCTCGTTCTGCTTCATTGAGAAGCGTGGTGATGAGAAGCCGTGTTGTTGGACTGTCTGAATATATCAGTATAAGGATGAACTGCCTTGTCAAAGGCTTTGTTTACCTTTGTGTCACACACGATCAACATCTGACATAAACAATGTATATGTGTGGAGAGTGAGAGTGTGGGATGAGAGAGTGAAGAGTTGAGTGAGTGTGAACGAGCGAGTGATGACGGGAAAGCATCACACACTGTCGGGAGGATGGTGTGAGTGTGCATAATGATAAATGAGAATGCGCACATCATGATGAGCTGTTGTGAGAGAGAATCAACCAGACCAAGTCAGACTGCAGCCAAAGCAACAAAGGCTGGGAAGCAGTATGTTGGTGTGTTCTGGTAGATTGGTGTCACACTAGTGATACAACAACAGTATGAACATTGGTCAGTGATTCACGCTAATAATGATTGCGGTGATACTGAACAAACTCTCACTTCTGTATTCGTGAATAACAGGTGAGAGAAGCGTTATTGTTTCATCAGGATGTATGGTGTATGGTGTGTCGTTATGATGATGGTTCCGCATCATGAATGCTCGGTGTGTATGAAATGATAGTGGAAGGCATCGGAGACACTTGATGCGTTCTATTGTCGTATTAATGAGACAGCATTGGAGGTATGGATTAATTGTGAAAGCGTGATCTTTATACGCGCCACTTGTTTAATCTCCACATTCGTTGAGCGTGTTTGAACAGCCATTGCTTGGCTGGAGTTTATCAACGTATCTCATTAAACTTCTGTATTCGTGAATAACAGTTTGTGTCTTCTGTGTTGCATCATCGTTGGACATACACCCGCTGCGGACTACGTTGCACTGGCAAGCTCCGACCAAACAGGTGTGTAGGGAGTCGTTGTCTATATCCTTTCTGAGACTGTAGAGTTGCTCCTCTTTCCCGGCTCGGATATAGATAAACTGGAGGTCAAACGAGACATACAATAATTGAGCCTTGGATACGTTTGTTGTTTGTCTCTGGTCTTCAGTCCAATCTAAATTGACTTTAATAGAGGTTGTTGGTCCTTTATCAGGATAGTGTCTTGGCAGAGAACTAAGTCGAGGTTGAGGCACTATCCAATTGTCAACAGTTAATGGACGGAATATTGTTAAGTTGATGATTC
>PIVK01000261.1 GCA_003354135.1 Rhodospirillales bacterium | reverse complement strand
GGACGCACTGACGCACTTTTGACGCACTTGCCGGTTTTTGGTCGGACGCGCTCACGCGTGTTTTGAAGCGCCATGACGGTTTTTGGTCGGACGCGCTGACGCGAAATTTGCCACATTTTGCCACTTTTTGCCACAATAGTGCCACCTGATGCCCATTTTCGAAAGCAGCCTTCCCATACCCAGCCTTCCCCTACCCAATACCAATCTACATTTCCAATTTCAAAACAATCCGTCAAAGCATTCTTGAGTTATGGCATGAACAAGGAATGTTTGCCAAATTTTGCCACATTTTGCCACTTTGTGCCACAACACAGTGCCACCTAGTGTCCGTTTTTGAAGGCAGCCTTCCCCTACCCAATACCAATCCATATATCAAATTTCAAAAGAATCCATCAAAGCATTCTTGAATTATCACATAAACAAGTAATTTTTGCCAAATTTTGCCACATTTTGCCACTTTATGCCACCAGACAGTGCCACCTGGTGTCCACTTTCGAAAGCATCCTTCCCCTACCCAATACCAATAAACATGTCAAATTTCGAAAGAATCCGTCAAGGCGTTCTTGAGTTATCGCATGAACAAGGGATTTTTACCACATTTTGCCACATTGTGCCACTTTGTTGCCATTTTGTGGCACAAGACAGTGCTGCTTGATGTCCACTTTCGAAAGCAGCCTTTCCCTACCCAATATCAATGTACATATAAAATTTCAAAAAAATCAGTCAATGCGTTCTCAAGTTATAGCATGAACAAGGGATTTGCAGCAATTTGCCACATTTTGCCACTTCTTACCACAAGCCAGTGCCACCGTGGTGTCCATTTTCGAAAGCAGCCTTCCCCTACCCAATACCAATCCACATATCAAATTTCAAAAGAATCCGTTCAGGCGTTTTTGAGTTATCGCATTAACACCGATGTGTTCACGCCTCACGCCTCACGGCCTCACCAAATGCAACATGTCCCCCCCCTACCGGGTTGGGGGACATAATAAAACCATAAATGAAGAAAATCTAGTGTTGCAGGTTCCTTCTTGTGATATAACCATGGCTAAGCCAGGTTCACAGAGAGACCCTCCACAGATTGATGAACAAAAAGACATGACAAAGAGTCAAGAGTGGTTAAAAACCTATTGGATTGAGTCCTGTGACGGTAAAACCGTTGAG
>PIVK01000042.1 GCA_003354135.1 Rhodospirillales bacterium | reverse complement strand
TCGCGCAAGCCCTTCGGGGTTACCTTATGTCAGTCTTATTGGAGTTCGTCACCGGATTTCGGCAACTCGGTGCCGGCACGATCCAGGAGTTCGCGTCCACGACCTGTGGCGCGCGCGGCCCGTCGGCGAAAGAAATCCTCGGCCGTCTCGATCGACGCCGCCTTCTTCGTACTTTCGGGGAGCCTAAGGGCGTAGCGTCCCATGGTCGTGCCTCCACTGCTGCAAAGCGGGCCCCGGCCGGCTGACGCCGATCCGTGCCGGCCGCAGGCATCGGCCGGATGCCTCTCATTGAACGTCAGGACGATGTCGGCCCGTTCGAGCGCCGACTTCCTTGAAGACGCCGGGCGGCACGACGAGGCGCTGTTCTTTGTTGATGCCCATCGGTTCACCTTGTAGTCCTTAATCTGCCAGTCCCATCACAAATGCCAGTGCCACATCGAGACGAACGATCTCGTCCGTCGTCAGTCTGCCGATCCGCTTCCCTATCCGCTCCCGCCTGACCGTGACCGGCTTGTCGGCCATGATCTGCGAGAGCTCCCGGAGACCGTTCCCGGGACGGGGGTTGATGGTGATCCGGAAGTCCGGAGCGTCTACGATGGTCGTCGTTATCTGGCAGATCACCACCGATCCATGCTCCGGAGGGAAGGCATCGGTCTGCACGATCACCGCCGGCCTCGGCTTTCCGTAGTCGCCGCCGGCGGCGACCGTTACAACGTCACCCCGTCTCATCGAATTCCGACACCGTCTCGATCCAGTCCAGGGCATCCCGTTCGTCGGCCACGGACAACCGTGCGACCTGTTCGGCGACACGGCGGCGCGTGGCTGCGGCGCGGGCATCCGGCACGACCAGGCGCACCTCGCGCAGGCCCTGGGCCTTCCTCCGCGCCCTCATGGCCTTCATCCGGTCGGCTGCGGGCGGTGCCATTTACTTCTCCATTTTCGTAACGCGTGACGATTGTAACGCGTTACGCTGGGCCTTGCAAGGTTCGGTAGATGTCGAGATCGTCGGTCAAGGCTTTGCGGCGGCAATCACGTCACGTTCGATAGTCCCCGCTGTGACACACTGAAGGGTTTTAAACGCGTCTCCACCTGCAAGCACTTTCTCGCCAACTTTGTTGGTGTTGAACGAGATAGTGACAGGGGTCCATGACTGTGTCCAAGAACCGGAACTGAACTGCGAATTGATGGTAAAAATATAACGTGTATTGACAGAAATTTTTGTCTTGTTCTTGCCCTCTGGTGCCAAATAGATGTTCGTTCTTCCTGTGACCTCCGTTGTTCTGTGCACGACGCCAGGAATAGAATACGTTGACGCTCTAGGGTTCGGGGTCGCTGCATTGAAAGAGGTAGACCCTGTTGCAGTTTCATAGGAATACGTTTGTTCCGTTTGGCCGGTACCCGGGCCAGGGATGAATGTTCTGTTCGTGCGTCCGCAGTCAATGTATTCAGTAGGGCTGTCAGATGAGAACGAAACATTTATGATCCTTGATGCCTTTTCGACATTATTAATAACAAAATATTGACTGGATAGATTTCCAATTAATCTATCCCATGTTTTGCTGAAGCTGGAGTTGATAACTTCAGAATTTATAACTTTTGATGCATCAGGCCCCTTATAGTGTATGCGGTTTTTGGCTAGTCCAGCGCAGCCGGCCAGTATCAAACCCGAAGCGAGAATGCCAAATACGACCGGTAATCTCATGATGATACGTCCCCCACAAAAAATAGTTTATTATATTGGAAATCATACACGCGTTTTGGATGTTGGTGGAGTCTGCAAGGTGCAATGTTTCCCTACTGGTATCTGCAGTAGTCACCTTGTGTCACTCATGAACATCAAGCACTTGACTAACACTGCCACAAACGCCACCCTGATGTTGGAGGTTCGGCCCGTGGGCGGTCCCTGAGGCAATTAGCTTCAATGGATGGCAGCATGGTGCATTACCTCCTTTTTTTATCCCCTATTAAGATTGCGGGCCGAATAAGGGTCGGGAACGAAAACGATCCCGTAACTCGTGAAGACCTCTCCGTCGTGGTAGACATCCCCCTTGAATTGAAGCGACGCTATTCGTCCACCAAATCCGGTCTGGATTTCGTCTCGCTTCGCACCAGTGAAGTTCCAGTCCTTTCGGCGGAAGCCCCAGTTGATACAGTAGAGACACAGATCCGCAGCCTGTACGCCGATGGACATCTCAGAATCGACGAACAGGGGTGAGGGAACGATCCACTGGGTTCGACTGATGCCCTTTTGGGTCTTGGTGTAGTAATCATGCAAGCGTCGGACAAAGCGCTTGTCATTCCGCTTTTCCGTCTGATCCATGACGAACAGGCCGTGTTCCTTTTTGGCCTCAAGGAAATTGAAGAACCGCTCCTGCATGAAGATTTGGTCTTTTCGCAGATATCCGCTGTACTGGTAGTCCCGGGGCGGTTTCACGCCGCAGGGGATCAGGCTGGCGAAAAGGACAGCTTCGTGCCTTTGGAGGAGTTCGAAAACCCTCCGTGCCATCAGTTCGCATGCCTGGCCGTAAGCCGTGAAATCCCGCTTGGTTAATATCTCTCTCTGAAGAGGCTTAGTCAAAAAACGGTTGACGCCCCGGTGACGTGAGTTCTCATCCAAATGGCCCATCTGCCGAGCCCATTTGACACGTTTCACATCCAGAAGTTTGTTGCCTTTGATCTCGCCGCCGAGTTCATGGAAGTTCCGACCGAAGGATGCCCCCGTGGCTTCATGCCAATCCTGGATGAATGGCCAGATACGGCTCGCATGAATGGCGACGCCTCCGCGGACCTCCAAAGGCGTGTTCCGATGGTCGTGGCCACTCTCGTCCATGAATAGGAGCCAACTCACGCGGTTTATTCCCCTTCGTCTATAAAGTTCATGGTCTCAGTCCTTTCGCCAGGGTCACCTTGCGGCAGTCGTTTTGGTGCCTTCCATCGGGAAGGCTTCCACCCTGCTTCCGCAGTCACCGGTGGGGCCTTGGCTGCCATTTGATTCCGACCCTGCGCGCAGGCGATGCAGACGGCACGCTCGCCGGAAACTTCCGGAAACCGCATCGCGGTCTCCGCAGGCCTTTGGCAGCAGCAGATCGCATCGTCCGTATGGTGCTCGCATCGGCAGAGATCTCGTTCCACTGGGGGCCATTCGTACGAGAGTAGCCGAAAAAAGCCTATTCCGCCTCGTGTCCAATCAGCGTCACGCCAGGCGCGACCCGGTCGGAGGGGTGAGTGACGACGCGTGTGCCCTCCTCGATGCCCGAAAGGATCTCGGCTTGCGTGCCGTTGCGGTGGCCCACCTCGACCCGAATCAGCTCGGCCACCCCGTCCCTATCCGCAAACACAGCCCAGTTTTCGCCCGCCCGGAACAGGGCCGAGAGAGGCAACTTCAAGACGTCATCGCCCTTCCAGGTGACAATACGGGCTTCAATGCGGTAGCCGTGACCCAGAGGGCGCCAATCTTCGGACGGACCGGTGAAGTCGATCAGGACGTTGACCAGCTGTTCCTCAATGCCGAGTGCCGAAACCTTCGTGTATCCGAACGGCTCCACCCGGCGTACCCGGCCCATCAGCATTCGCCCACCGCCCCAGTCTTCGATCCTGACCCCGGCTCCTTCGGCCACCCTGACCGCGTCGGTGCTGAGCAGATCGACCACCATCTCCAGATTTCCCACATCCCCGATTTCGAGAAGCGGCGCTCCTGCCTCGACCACGCCCTCGCTCTCGTGCAGGACACGCAGCACCCGGCCGTCGGCCGGCGCCTTGACCTCGACGCAGCACCCTTGCCCGCGGCCATCGCTCCCGCCCGGGTCGATAAGCCTGGCCTTCGCCGTCTCCAGTTCGTGGCGTCGCATCTCCAACGCGGCACGTGCGCTCGCTACCGCCGCGGCCCGAGTGGCGACTTCCAGTTCAGCCAGTTCCAGGGCCCGTCTGGAAACAGTGCCCGACGACGCCAGCGTGCGATTGCGGTCCAGTTCCGACTTGGCGAAGCCGAGATCGGCCATGGCCTTTGCCAGTTCGGCCTCGGTGAGCGCCCGTGCGGCATCGGCCACCTTGACCGCAGCTTCCGCTTCGGCCCGCGTCCGGATGTCGAGGAAATTCGGATCGGTGGGTTGGATGGTCGCCAATACGGTCTCGCCGGCCGTCACTTGATCGCCGACGTCCGCCGCAATCCGGAGCACCCGGCCCGGCAGGGGCGCGGAAACCACGAACTTCTCTTTGACCCGGGTTTTTCCTTCGCCGTCGACCGTGACCACCAGGGGGCCGCGCGCGGCCGTTGCCAGATCCACCGGCACCGGCTGGGGACGGAAAGCCCACACCAGTATCGCCAACACGCTTAAAACAGCCGTGAGAACGAGCAGGGTCTGGCGGCGGGCAACGGTCATCGCTTCCTCATTCCCTTGTCTTCAAGACTTCCACCAGGTTCAGTCCATCAAGGCGCCGGCGGACCAGAAGCCCCGAAATCAGACCCGCCACGACCACCACCAGAACTGCAATGCCATAGGTGGCAGGCTCAACAACGAGCGGGATGCGGTAAAGGTCGGTATCCAGGGATACGGTCCAGAACCATGCCAACCCATAGCCGATTGCGCCGCCCAGGGGAATGGAGAACAGAACCATCAGCCCCAGTTCGCCCAACAGGATATAAGCGACTTCCCCACGAGTAAAACCAAGCACGCGCAGGCTCGCCAGTTCCCGCGCGCGTTCCGACAGCGACACCTGGGCCGAGTTGTAAACCACGCCGAAAGCCACCGCGCCGGCAAAGCCGATGTAGAAGCTGATGATCGCCATCATGGCCTCGGCCATGGTCTTTTCAAAGCTCTCCACAGCAGCCGACTTCACCGTTACCGCGGCCACCGCCGGAGTATCTTTGAGCCGGCGGTTGAGGCTGTCGGCGTGGCGGGCATCGACCATGAGGTTGGCGCCAGAGATCACCGCCCCCTCCCCCATGAGGCGGTTCAGGGACGCCAGCCCCATGTAAGCCGGCGTGCCAATGTAGCTTTCGCTCACCGCCACCACGTGAAGAGTCCGTTTGGGGCGCCGCCCCTCGGTGACCTGCACCGTGACCTCGTCGCCGAGGCCCACACCAAGGGCCTCGGCCAATTTGACCGACAACGCCAGTCCCTCAGGCGGCATCGGAACCGGACGTTCCTCTTCATCCAACAGACGCATTAAGTCGGCCTCCGGACCGACGCCCAGGATCGATGCGCGCCGCTCGCGGTGCCCGGCGCGCAGTTTTGCCGGTACGATGCGAATCGGTTCTGCCGAGAGCACTCCGGGTAAGCGGGCCATCTCGTGCAACGCCTCCGGGCCACGGGGATTGACCAGGGTGACGACAAAATCCGCCCGCTGTGCGCGGTAGAAGTAGACCTCCATCAGATGATCGATGGCGTCGATGAAAAACAGTGTGCCCACCAGCAATGCCATGCCAAGGGAGACCCCGAGCACCGTGAGCGAGCTGCGCAACGGCCAACGGATGATGTGCCGCAGGATCATCCGAGTCGGCTCGCCGAAATGGACCAGCAAAATCAGGTGTTCGAGCAGGGTCTTGCGATAGAAGGTGGGTGGGGCCGGCGCCATCGCTTCGGCCGGCGGCAGGGCGACAGCCTGGCGGACCGCTCCCAGCGTCCCCAATGCTGCGACCATGACGCCGATGGCGGCGGCAAGGGCAAAGACGTCCGTACTGAGCCGGTAATAGAGGAAGGGAAAGCGGAAGAAATCGGCATAAAAGCCGGTCACCACGCGCCCGAACCAGGCGCCTGAACCGAAGCCGACCAGGATGCCGACCATCACCAGCGCCAGCGCCAGTTTGAGATACTGCAGGGCGACGTCCCGGTTTGTGTAGCCGAAGGCCTTGAGAAGACCGATCTGCTCTCGTTCCGTCGCCACCAGACGTCCCAGAACGATATTGAGCAGGAAAGCGGCGACGCCGAAAAAAATCGGAGGAATGAGGACGATGAGCGTTTTAAGTTGATCCATTTCGCCCTGCAGGTACCAGTGCGACAACTGGTCCTTGCGCTGGTAAGCACCGGCGCCGCCGTAAGGCTCGAGCAGCCGATCCAGTGCCGCGACGACGGCAGTGGCATCGGCATCTCGCTGCAAGGTCAGAGCCACGTCGTTGAAAGCGCCGTCCATGTCGAAGGCGGCCTCCAGGGCTTCACGGCCCATCCACAAAACCCCGAACCGCTTGTCGTCCGGCATCAAGGCACCGGCGGGGATCGAATAGACGTATTCGGGACTGAGTCCCACGCCGATAATGGTCAACGTCCGCTTGCGCCCGTTGATCACCGCCTGCAGTCTGTCTTCGAGACGGAAGCCATGCGCCATCATCATGGCCTCACCCATCACCACCTCATCAGGTTGCGCCCGAGCCACGCTGCGCCCTTCCCTCAGATACAGGAGGTTGAGCGTTGCCGGACGGCCCTCCGGCGTCGAGATCAGACGCCCGGTTGCCGGTTCGGCCAAGCCTTCGATATCGAGGATCACCTCTTCGACGATACGGGTCTCGACCCTCTTGATGCCGGGAATGCGGGAAATCTCGGTCTTCAGTCGTTCGGGTGCGCGCTTGGCCTGGGCAAAGACCTCGGCGAAGCGGTGGCGTTCGTAATAGGCGGCCCGGATCTCTTCCAGCGACCGCAGCGTGCCCATGGACATGACAAAGACGGCGACCCCGGCACCAATGACCAGAGAAATCGCCAGCACCTGCCCCCTGAGCCGCCACAGGTCACGCAGCAGTTTTTTCGTTAACGGGCTCACCATACGAGCTCCCCGGGAGGCCGGCGCTCCGTGTTTTCGCGCAGTTCCGTGATCCGCCCATCCCCGAACAAGATCACCCGGTCCCCCATGTCGGCGATGGCCGCATTGTGGGTGATGAGCGCCGTTGTGGTGCCGAACTCGCGGTTGATGGTCTCTATGGCCTCCAACACCAGAATGCCCGTCTTGCTGTCGAGCGCCCCGGTCGGCTCATCACAGAGCAGGACTTTTGGCCGCTTGGCGACGGCGCGCGCGATGGCGACGCGCTGTTGCTCGCCGCCCGAAAGCTGGGCCGGAAAATGATCAAGCCGCGCTTCCAGTCCCACCAGTCTCAGCGCCTCGGTTGCATCCATGGGATCGGTTGCTATTTCGGTCACGATCTGCACGTTTTCCCGCGCCGTGAGGCTGGGGATCAGGTTGTAGAACTGAAAGACGAAGCCCACCTTCTCGCGGCGATAAGAGGTCAAATCCCGTTCATCGAATGCCGTCAGTTCGTCGCCGTGGAAGAACACGTGCCCGCCGCTGGGCCTGTCCAGCCCGCCCAGGATATTGAGCAGCGTCGACTTGCCACTGCCCGACGGCCCCAACAATACCGCCACTTCGGCCTCGTAGAGGGCGAGATCGACTCCATTCAGGGCATGCACCGGCACATCGCCGGTTTCGTAAACCTTGGTCAGCCCCTCTGCGCGGAGTGTGGGTGTGCGCGTGTCGTTCATAATGGAAAAGGGTACGGGACGACGGCGGATCTGCCAAATCCTATGTACCCCCCTTCGGATGAACTGAGCCGAATGACACATCGGATTCAAGTAAATGGCCCGATTTCCCAGGTCGGGGAATCAAAACCAGAACCTCTCCCCCCGGAATCCGGGATTAGCCGGGGATGGCGGTCCTTGCCGGGACGGTCGGGGAAGTCCCGGCGTACCGGGGTGCGTCGCATCGCGTTTGCCACCCGCGCGCCTTGATCTTTGTCCCCTGGAGGCCGATCATTGGAGGTAGAGACTCTGGAACGCCAAGCGATCGAAGCTATCCTGGGACCGCAACACGGCGGCGCCAAGGTCGGGCGCCTGCCGAAACGTCATTCGAGAAAATAGCCGGGAGGACACATGATCGGGGGGGCTTCTGAAATTCGGAACTTGATCGCCGGGCTCGTCTTGGCCGTCGTCCTTACGGGCTGTACTGCCATGGGAGCACGCGGGCTGGCCGACAGAGTGGCGGGGACTATTCTGGATAGCGACGATCCCGAGACGGTGCGTCTGGGCGCTCCCTCCTACCTGCTGTTCATCGACGGTATGATCGCCGAGGAGCCAGACGATCCCTCTCTGCTGCTTGCCGGGGCTCGGCTCTACGGGGCCTATGCCGTTGCCTTCGTTACGGACTCCGAACGGTCCCGGCGCCTCAGCGCCAAGGCCCTTGATTACGCAGGCCGGGCGGTATGCGGCCAACAGCCCGCGCTCTGCGCCGCGCGCAACCTGCCTTACCGCGATTTCTTACCCCGACTGGGAAAGGCGGATACGGACGACCTGCCGGCACTTGGCGCCTGGGCGGCGGCTTGGGCCGGATGGATCAAGGCCCGGGGCGGCGACTGGGCGGCCTTGGCCGACCTGCCGAAAGTCGAGGCTGTCTGCGAGCGCATGGTGGTGCTCGATGAAACTTACGAACATGGGCAGGCCCACCTGCTGCTCGGCATTCTGCTCACGCTTCGCCCGCGGGCGGTAGGAGGGAAACCGGAACAGGGGCGGGCGCATTTCGAGCGTGCCGTCACGTTGTCGGAAGGGCGTAACCTGATAGCCAAGATGGAACTGGCCAAGCGGTATGCGCGACTGGTCTTCGACCGCGCTTTGCACGATCGGCTGCTGGACGAGGTTTTGGCTGCGGACCCGCATCAGCCCGGCTTGACGTTAGGCAACGTCCTCGCCCAGGATGAGGCGCGGCGTCTGCAGAGAAGCGCCGCCGACTATTTCTTGGAGTAGCCTATGTTGCGACTAACCGCACTTCTGGCCCTCTTTCTGGTGACCCTGTCGCCGGCCCAGGCGCGTGATTTCAAGATCGCTACCATTGCCCCCGAGGGGACGGTGTGGATGAAGGAGATGCGCCGCGCCGCTGAAATCATCTTTGAGAAAACGGAAGGTCGGGTCCGGTTCCGCTATTACCCGGGCGGAGTGATGGGCAACGACAAGAGCGTTCTGCGCAAGATCCGCATCGGCCAGCTCCAGGGCGGCGCGTTGACATCGGGTGGCCTGGCCGAGATTTTGCCGGATTCCCGCATTTACGGTCTCCCGTTGGCCTTCCGCTCTTTCGACGAGGTTGACCATGTGCGCCGTCTCATGGACGGCCTGATTCTCGACGGGCTTCTGGACAAGGGGTTTGTCAGTTTCGGGCTTCTCGAACTCGGCTTCGCCTACCTGATGTCCGACAAACCGCTCCGCCGGGCCGAAGACCTAAAGGGGCAGAAGGTCTGGGTGCCGGAAGGTGACCCGGTTAGCGAAGCGGGCCTCCGATCGATCGGCGTGGCGCCGGTCCCGTTGCCGTTGGTTGACGTCCTGACCGGTCTGGAGACGGGGCTGGTGGATACCGTGGCCGCCTCGCCGGTGGGCGCCATCGCCCTGCAATGGCACACTAGGGTCTCCACAATGAGTGACGTGCCTTTGAGTTACCTTTACGGGGCCTTGATCATCAATCGTCGGACCTTTGAGCGGCTGAGCAAGCCCGACCAAGCCCTGGTGCACGATGTGATCAGCGCCGCTGCCCGGCGCATCAGCGGCCGGAACCGCACCGAAAACCGCGAAGCGCGGGAGGTGCTGTTCACCCAAGGCATCGAAATTGTCCACCTAGAAGAGGGCCGGATGGAGGCTTGGCACAACGCCGTGAACGAGGCCATGGACGAATTGTCACGCAACAAGGTCCTCGGTCGGCGCATCCTGGTAACGCTCCGGGGTCACCTGGCCGACTACCGCCGGGGGGACCGTGCCCAGCGCTGAAACCGTGACAACCCGCTTGGCCCGCCTGTTCGCCCGGGGCGAGGATGGGCTTCTGGTTCTCACGCTTGCCATCATGATCGGACTTGCGGCCGTCCAAATCGGCATGCGCAATCTTGACTTGGGCGGTGTGTCGTGGGGCGATCCGCTGCTCCGGGTGTTGGTGCTGTGGACCGGAATGCTGGGTGCCCTGGTGGCGACGCGCGAGCGCAACCACATTACCGTCGACGTTTTGTCTCGCTTCCTTTCGCCGGAACAGCGGCGATGGACCCACGTCGCCACGGACCTGTTTGCCGCCGCCGTCTGCAGCACCATTGCCTGGCACGCCGCCCGCTTCGTCAGTTTTGAATGGGAAGCGGGGGGATTGGCGTTCGGCGCCGTACCGGCCTGGGCTGCCGCAATCATTCTCCCGGCAGGCTTCGGTGTCATGGCCCTGCGTTTCGCGTCCGCTTGCATACGGGGTCTGATGGGCATTGCCGGGGAGGATGTGCCGTGATGGTCGTCGGTTCCCTTCTGCTGTTGCTGGCACTTCTGGGCGCTCCCCTGTTCGCGGTGATCGCCGCCGGGGCACTGACGGCCTTCCTGTCGGCCGATATCGATCTGGCCGCGGTGCCGATCGAAGTCTACCGGCTGGCGGAGATGCCGGTATTGCTCGCCATCCCCCTGTTCACCTTTGCCGGGTATCTTCTGGGTGAAGGCGGGGCACCGGGGCGCCTCGTTCGCGTTACCCACGCCCTCATGGGCTGGGCCCCGGGGGGGCTCGCCATTGTGGCACTCATCTCGTGCGCCATGTTCACGGCCTTCACGGGGGCCTCGGGCGTGACCATCGTGGCGCTGGGGGCACTTCTCTATCCGGCACTGACCCAGGAAGGATACGGCGACGACTTCAATCTGGGGCTCATCACCACGTCGGGCAGTTTGGGTCTTCTTTTCGCCCCGTCGCTGCCGCTTATCCTCTATGCGGTGATCGTTCAGCAGTTGGGCCTGGGGCGTTCGGTCAGCGTGGACGCCATGTTTCTCGCCGGCCTTCTGCCGGGACTTCTGATGCTGGCGCTGCTGTCGGGGTACGTGCTGTGGACGCAACGCGGCCGCCCCCGCTCTTCCATGACCTGGACCGAGGTTCGGGCGGCGTTGATCGAAGCCCGGTGGGAGGTTCCGTTGCCCTTCATCGTGCTGGGCGGCATTTACGGCGGGGTCTTTGCGGTCTCGGAAGCGGCGACGGTGACAGTGGTCTACGTGCTGATGATCGAGGTCCTGGTCAACCGTGAGATTGCACTGCGCGACCTGCCCCGCATCATGCGCTCTTCCATGACTCTGGTGGGGGGCATTCTGGTCATCCTCGGTCTGTCCCTGGCTTCCACCAACGCCATGATCGACGCCGAGGTTCCAACTCGGATTTTCGACGCCATGCAGGCGCATGTCTCGGACAAGATGACGTTCCTAATTCTCTTGAACCTGTTTCTGCTGGGATTGGGGATGATGCTCGATATTTTCTCGGCGCTGGTGATCGTCATCCCGCTTCTCCTGCCCGTCGCCATCAGCTACGGCGTCGACCCGCTGCATCTTGGCATCATCTTCCTCGCCAACATGCAGATCGGCTACTTTACACCGCCGGTGGGAATGAATCTCTTCATCGCCAGCTACCGGTTTAAGAAGCCGGTGCTGCAGCTCTACCGAGCCGCCCTACCCTTCTTCTTCATCCTGCTGGCGGCGGTCCTGATCATCACGTACTGGCCGGCGTTGAGCCTGAGCCTGCCAGGGCGGTAGCAATTCTGCCGTCATAAGTGTAGAATTCCCTATGAATCAAAGGGGTGGCCGGTTCCGGAGCCCGAGGAGGTAGGATGCTGGAAGTCTGGATTCGCAAGTTCGTCATCGCCATGTTGGTCGGCATCGGCGTCGCCCTGATGGCGGCAAGCCTCACCCCACCGCTCAAGGGCGGCTATAAGATCGACCCGCTGCTGGCCGGCGGCGGCGCGGCCCTGGCGGCACTGGGGCAACAAATGGCCCGGCGCCGGGTCAAGTCCAAGAAGAAGGCGCGCCGATCCGAAGACGAAGACCTGGGCCTCGGCGTGACGTGAGGGTGTGTTGGGAAATCTGGTCACGGTCGGAATATTTCACGACTTGCCCGAGGCTCATGTCGCCAGGTCCTATCTGGAGTGGCATGGACTGACGGTATTTCTGGCTGATCACCACTTCGTCGGCGCGGCGTGGCATAATCTCTTTGCCGTTGGGGGGCTGCGTCTGCAGGTGCCCGAACCAGAAGCCGAGGACGCCCGCCGGCTGTTGAGGGAACATCAAAGCGTTCCGGACGCACCGGCGGTGGATCGATGTCCGGCCTGCGGTTCTGAGGATGTTTTTCGTTATAAGTCATGGCTGGGCGCAGCATTGGGGTTTCTGCTTGGCGGGGTTCCCTTTCTGGTCCCAACCTCGTCGCGGACATGCCGTCAATGCGGGCATGAGTGGGCGATAACGGGAGACCCCCCCTGAAATCCAGACAGGCCAACGCCGGCGTATCGGCTTCCCCGGTTCGTCGGGCGGCGGTGATCGGCGCCGCACGGAGGTTAAGAGAGGGGTCATGAACGCCAACCTCTATGCCCTGCTTGGGAGCCGGTTTCCCGCTGACCCCGCCGCCGTCTTCATCGAAACCCCCGACGGGCGTCACCTGACCTACCAAGACGCAGACCGCGAAAGCGCCCGGCTCTCCGCCCTGCTGGCCCGGCGCGGCGTGGGAAAGGGCGACCGGGTGGTGGTTCAAGTAAAAAAGTCGCCGGAGGCCCTTCTTCTCTACCTCGCCTGTCTGCGCCGGGGCGCTGTTTATGTGCCGCTCAATCCCGCCTACACGGCGGAAGAGACGGCTTGGTTCATCGCAGACGCCGAGCCGCGGCTTTTCGTCGACAACGCCGAGGCCCTGACCGAAGAGGCCCGCGGCCTCGCCCCCAGCTCCATCCCTGCCGAGGCCGGGTGCGGCGACGTCGCCGCGATCCTTTATACGTCGGGCACCACGGGGCGGCCCAAGGGGGCCATGATCACCCACGGAAACCTGGCATCCAATGGGCTGGCACTGCATCGTATCTGGGGATGGCGCGACGGGGACGTGCTGCTGCATGCACTTCCCATCGACCATGTGCACGGGTTGTTCGTCGCCGTGCATTGCGCCATGCTGAACGGGTCCCCCATGCTGTTTCTGCCCCGCTTCGACGCCGGACAGGTGGTCGACCTCCTGCCCCGGGCCACGGTGATGATGGGGGTGCCGACCCACTACACGCGCCTTTTGGGGCACCCCGGGTTCGACGCCGGACGGTGCCACGGTATGCGGCTGTTCGTCTCCGGGTCGGCGCCGCTCAGGTCCGAGACCTTCACCGCCTTCGAAGCCCGCAGCGGACACCGGATCCTGGAGCGCTATGGCATGACCGAATGCGGCATGATCGCCTCCAACCCGTGTGACGGAAACAGGATTCCAGGCACGGTAGGCTTTGCGCTGCCCGAGGTGGAACTCAGGGTCGATCCCGGTGCCGGCGGCCTCGAGGTGCGCGGCCCCAACGTCTTCAGGGGCTACTGGGGCCTCCCCGACAGGACCGACGAGGTCTTTAAGTCCGGCGGCTGGTTTGGCACCGGTGACCTGGCGGAGATCGACGAGACGGGCCGGGTGACCCTATCGGGACGGGCGATGGACCTGATCATCTCGGGCGGGCTCAATGTTTATCCGAAAGAGGTAGAAGACGTCCTGGACGGCCTGGGTGGCGTCGAAGAGTCGGCGGTGATCGGCGTGCCCCATCCCGATCTGGGCGAGGCGGTGGTGGCGGTGGTGGTCGGAAAGGACATGGAGGAAGACCGCATCTTGGAGGATGCAAGAGCAAAGCTCGCCGGTTTCAAGCGCCCGAAACGAATCTTTCGGGTCGAGGCGCTGCCGCGAAATGCCATGGGCAAGGTAGAGAAGACCAGACTCAGGGACAGCTACGGCGGGGTTTTCGAAACCTGATCGGGCCCCGGTTCGGAACAGGGCTCCAGGCACGATCGGAATAATCCTGGTCGTTTCGTGACGCGATTTCTCGCGATCGGCTTTAGTCAGGCAACATATTCTGGCTGGCGGCGTCGATGATCAGCGTGATCAGGAAGTCGAGCCCGACGATGGCTGCGGCCGTTCCGTCGGGAACGCCGAGCGCCGTCTTGGTGACGAACCACACATAGACTATGATCGGCACGAAGATGACCAGCATCAGGGCGTTGGCCGTGTCGCCGGCCATGAAACCGGCCGGTACGAGAATGGCGATCGGCAGGAAGACAGCGTACTGCAGCACTGCGGCCCAGTTGTAGGCGACGATATAGCGGAGGAAATTGGCCGCGCGATCCAGGCTTTTGGACACCGTCAGCATCACCACGGGAAAGGCGGTCCAGCCGATCACGTAGGACAAGCTTTCGACGGCCCAATACCGGACCGCCCCGGCTTGGTCCAAGCCTGCGTTCTGGGACAGCAGCAGAAAGACGACATAGAACGGCGCGACGATCCCGACCGCCCAGAAGGAACGCCGAAATCCGTCCACCGAGGTGTCGAAGAAGGCCATGCCGCTGGGGTCCATGCGGGCCAGGCGCCAGGCACCGTAAAGGGCACGTGTCGCCTGGTTGACGCCGATGGTGATCATCCGAAGTACCCGACGAGGATTGCTTCGTAGACGTCGGCCAGAGCGGCCAGGTCGGTGACGGCGACGTTTTCGTCAACCTTGTGAGCGGTCTCGCCCACCAGACCGAATTCCACCACCGGGGCCATGTCCTTGATGAAGCGCGCGTCCGAGGTGCCGCCCGATGTGCTGAGTTCGGGGGGCTTTCCAGTCACTTTCTCGACAGCCGCCGAGACCACCTCGCTCAGCCGTCCCGGTGGGATAAGGAAGGACTCGCCCGTGACCGAGACCTCCAGGTCGTAGCTTCCGCCGGCTTCGTCACAGCACTCGCGGATCCGCCGTTCCAGGCTTTCGCCGGTGTGCAGGTCGTTGAAGCGGATATTGACATGTCCGTTCGCCTGGCCCGGAATGACGTTGTTTGCCGGATTGCCGACGTCAACGGTGGTGATGGCGATGGTCGACGGATCGAAGTGCTCGGACCCTTCGTCCAGTGCGGTTCCGTCAATGGCCGACAGCATGGCAAGCAGCCGCGGGATCGGATTGTCCGCCAGATGGGGGTAGCCCACATGGCCCTGGGTGCCGTGTACGGCGATGGTGGCGTTAAGGCTGCCGCGACGTCCGATCTTCATCATTTCGCCGAAGGTGTTGGGACAGGTGGGCTCGCCGACCAGGCAGACGTCCATGGTCTCGCCCTTGTCGCGCATCCATTGCAGCATCTTGGGCGTGCCGTTGATGGCCGGGCCTTCCTCGTCGCCGGTTATAAGCAGCGAGATTGAGCCGCCGAAGTCCGGTCCCCGGCGGTCCAGGAAGCGCGCGGCCGCGGCGGCGAAGCAGGCGACCGCCGCCTTCATGTCGCTGGCTCCACGGCCCCACAGCCGCCCGTCTCTCACCTCCGCCGCGAAGGGATCGGCCGACCATGCGGACACATCTCCCACCGGCACCACGTCGGTATGTCCGGCAAAGCAGAAGGCCGGCGAACCCGTGCCGATGCGGGCATAGAGGTTGTCCACGTCGGGCGTCCCGGGCTCGGAGAAAGGCAGCCGCGTACAGGCGAACCCGAGGCCCGTCAATGCGTCTTCCAACACGTCCAGCGCCCCCGCGTCCTCGGGCGTCACGCTGGGGCAGCGGATCAGCGCCTGCGCCAGGTCCAATGGGTCGAGGTTTTGTGCCACGGTTTCTGCCCTCCGGAAAAAAACCACTCCGGCGCCAAGAACACCAAGGCGCCTATCTTTTCAAGGCCCCTTGGCGGGTTTCCTTTTCGCGAACCAAGAACTAATCCCGCAACAGCTCGTTGATCGAGGTCTTGGAGCGCGTGCGTTCGTCGACGCGTTTGACGATCACGGCGCAGTAGAGCCCCGGCCCCGGAGATCCGTCGGGCAGCGGCTTTCCGGGCAGCGTGCCCGGCACCACCACCGAATAGGCCGGAACCCGGCCCTGGAAGACGGCGCCCGTCGCGCGGTCGATGATCTTGGTGGAGGCGCCGATGTAGACCCCCATCGAAAGCACGCTGCCTTCCTCGACCACCACCCCCTCGGCAACCTCGGCCCGGGCTCCGATGAAGCAGTTGTCCTCGATGATCACCGGGCCCGCCTGCAGGGGCTCCAGAACTCCGCCGATGCCCGCACCACCCGACAGGTGAACGTTCTTGCCGATCTGAGCGCAAGAGCCGACGGTAGCCCAGGTGTCGACCATGGTAGCGCTGTCTACATAGGCGCCGAGGTTGACGAAGCTCGGCATCAGCACCACGCCGGGCGCGATGTAGGCGGAATGGCGCACGGTGCAGTTGGGGACGGCGCGGAAACCGGCCTCGCGGAATTTCTCATCCGACCAGTCCTTGAACTTGGATGGCATTTTATCGAACCAGTTGGCGCCGCCGGGGCCACAGCCGATGACATGCATGTCGGTGAGGCGGAAGCTCAGCAGCACCGCCTTCTTGAGCCACTGGTTGACCCGCCATTTGCCGACGCTTTCGCGCTCGGCGACGCGCGCCTGGCCATTGTCCATCATGTCGAGCGCCGCGTTGACGGCGTCCCGCACCTCGCCTGTGGTCTCGAACGTGATGTCTTCACGCCCTTCCCAGGCGGCATCAATGGTTTCCTTAAGATTGGCGGTGCTCATGTCCCGTCCCTCGCCGGCTCAAAATCGGCCCGACGCGGAGTGCCGGGCGCGCGAAATTTGGGGGAAGGGGCGGCGGAAGTCAATGGGGGCTAAAGCCCGGCCACTTGGCTTAGCCAAGCCGTCAGGTCTTCGGTTCTGTGATGCACGCAGGCTTCGTCCGAGCCCTCGCGCGACCAAGGTGTGTCGATGTCGACCCAGACCGTGGTCATGCCGAGCGCGGCGGCCGGGGCCAGGTTGCGGGCCATGTCCTCCACCATCACTGTACGTGCCGGGTCGAGCCCGTGCTGCTCGACCAGGATATCGTAGATGTGGGGATCGGGCTTGGGTATGTAGTCGGCCTCGGCGATGTCGAACACGCCCTCGAAGAGATGGGTCACGCCCAGGCGGTCCATAACCCGATGCGCATGCTGCGCGCAGGCGTTGGTAAAGACGATCTTGCGCCCCGAAAGGCGAGACAGGGCGTCCCGCAGCACCGGGTTGGGCTGGACCATGGAGACGTCGATGTCATGCACGTAGGCGAGATAGGGGGCAGGGTCGGCCCCGTGGCGGTCCATGAGACCCCGAAGAGTAGTCCCGCATTCCATGAAGTAGCGCTTCTGCACACGGTAGGCCTCCTCGTGATCGAGATCGAGAAAGTCCGCGATCCACTGCTTCATGCGCACGTCGATCTGGTCGAAAAGTTTGCAGGATGCAGGATACAGCGTGTTGTCGAGGTCGAAGACCCAGGCTTCGAAATCGCTAAGATGGCGGAGGGAGGACATAAGTCTTCTCTTAGCACGACTTGTTCAGTCGAGAAAAGAATGCCGAAGATTCTGAAAAACTGGCAGTCGGGCTGGGGAAAATTGTAGAGTGGGTCGGACGATCAAGGCGGCGCGGAGGTCATGTGAACGAAGACGCGACCAACACTTCCGGGTCCGGGCGGATGATGGATGCCGGCGGCCTCTTCGCCGGATATCCCGGTGCGGCGCTTCTGGTGCGTGGTGACGGGACCGTGCTATCGACCAATGCCAAGGGCGCCGGCATCGAAGCTTTGCTCCAGCATGATGCCGCGCCCGAGATTCTGCACCTGATCGAAAAGGCGGGGGCGGAAGGTGCCGTCACCGTCGGATCCGTTTCCACGCAAGGATCACGCGGCGAGGTGCCGTTGGAGATCACCGTGGTGCCGCGGGACGGCGATGAAACGCTGCTTGTTCTGGCCCGTGACCTCACCATGGAACGCAACCTGTGCTCGGCCCTGGTCGAGTCCCGCCAGCGCTACAAGGATCTGGTCGAGGTCTCGAGCGATTTCTCGTGGGAGGTGGGGCCGGGGGGCACGTTCGTCTTCGTTTCGCCCAAGGGGGCGCTCGGCTATTCTGCCGCTGACTTAGTCGAGCGCCGGCCGGCGATGTTCGTTCGGGATGCCGAGGAGTCCGACAAGCTGCCCTTCCTCTCCGAGCGGCCTCAGGAGAACATCGAGATGTGGATGGTCCGGGCCGACGGGGAACCGGCCTGCGTGCTCGTCTCCAGCGAGCCGCTGCTTGCCGAGGATGGCGAGTGGCGCGGCGCGCGGGGCATATGCCGCGATGTGACCCCGCAACGCCGGCAGGAAGCCGCGCTGGCCCAGGCGCGCAATCGCGAGCAACTTCGGAACCACATCGTGAGCACCATCCGAGATGAAGTGGAACCCCTGAATATGCTGACCGCTGCGGCGGCCGCAACGGGACACGCCTTGGGCGCCGTGGGGTGCCGGATCTATCGGCTCGACGATGCCCGGAAATTCAACGTCGCGGCTCAGTATGGGACCTCCCTGGGGCTCGAAGGGGTCGAGGCTGAACTGACGGGCTTGAAGAGCGACAGCGGCGTCGCGATTGCGGAGGCCGGCGACGGGGGGGCCCTGGTGACGGCGACCCACTACCGTCAGAAAGTCAATGGGGCCATTGCGATCTGCCGCGATCAGGCGGCCGGAGAATGGAACGACGACGCCCAGATCCTTCTGGGTGACGTGGCTAATCAGCTCGGGATTGCCAACGAACAGATCACCAACCACGAACACGTCGTTAATATGTCGCGCACCGATGCGATGACCGGAATGCTCAACCGCTGCGCCTTTCTCGAGCAGGCGCTGCCGCGGCGGATCGCCCGGCTGGAGTACAGCCGGGGCGCGGCGGCGCTGTTTTACGTCGATATAGACAACTTCAAGCGGGTCAACGACGCCCACGGGCACCAGGCGGGCGACAACGTCATCCTGTTCCTCCGCGACATGTTGCTGAAACACTCCCGCCAGGGCGACGAACTGGCGCGGTTCGGCGGTGACGAGTTCGCCATGTGGCTTGATGACATTCCGTACGATGTCATGGTGCGCCGGGCGGAAGAGCTTATGGAGGACAGCAAACGCATGCTGGAATTTTCCGGCGACGCGGACCATCCGTTGGGTATTTCCGTCGGCGTGGCGATCTACGATCCGGCCACCGGAGAGAACCTCGACGACCTGTTTGCCCGGGCTGACGAGGCGATGTATGCCGTTAAGCACGCAGGCAAGAGCGGGTACAGGATCGCATCTGAACCGAGGTTGGAAACAAAGGATACGGAGAGGCCGTCGTGACAGGGATGGAGACCACCGCCCCCCTCTCTTACGATCAAGCCATGTCGTTGGCTCAGAGTGACGACCCGGTCGTCCGCAAGGCGTTGGCTGAACGGACCGATATCCGGCCGGAGATTCTCTATTTCCTGGCCGACGACAGATCGCCGGAGGTGCGCCGTGCTGCGGCGGCGAACGCGACCCTGCCCAAACAGGCCGACCTGATTCTGGCCAAGGATCAGGACAATACGGTTCGCGAAAGCTTGGCCGAAAAAATCGCCAAGCTGGCGCCGGGGTTGGCGGAGGGAGAGCAGAACAAGCTTCACCAACTCACCTATGAGACTCTGGAAACCCTGGCCCGGGATCAGGTGATCAGGGTCCGCCAGATCCTATCCGATACCCTGAAGGACGTTGTCGACGCGCCGTCGGAGCTCATCAAGACCCTGGCCATGGATGCCGAGCTGGTGGTGTCCGCCCCGGTGCTCGAACGCTCGCCGGTGCTCACCGACGACGACCTGCTGGAGATCATCGAGACCGGCCCGGTCAAGGGGGGGCTGGGGGCGATCGCCCGGCGCACCCAGGTCAGCGAGATGGTGTCCGATGCCTTGGCGGCGACCGATGACGGCGAAGCCATTGCCGACCTGCTGTCCAACGACAGCGCCCAGATCCGCGAAGAAACCCTGGACGGCCTGATCGAAAGGGCGCCTCCCGCCGAATTGTGGCATGCGCCCCTCGTCAGGCGTCCGCATCTTCCCGGGAAGGCCGCGATACGCCTGGCGCAGTTCGTGGCCGACAGCATGATCGACGTCCTGCAGCAGAGGGTCGACCTCGACGCGGAAACCCTTGATGCGGTGAAGTCCGCTGTCCAAAGGCGGATCGAGAAATCCGGCCAGGGCGGCGGCGATGCGGCGGAGAGCAGGCCCGACTTCCTCAAGGTGCAGCCGCCGATTGCCGTTGCCGAGAGGCTGTTCAAGGTCGGAAAGCTCGACAACAAGGTGATCGGCAAGGCCTTGCACGCATGGGACCATGGCTTCGTCCTGGCGGCCCTGGCGGTCAGGGGCGACCTATCGATGAAACTGGTGCAAGAAGTGTTTCTGGAAAAAAGCGCCAAGGGCATCGTCGCTGTCTGCTGGAAAGCCGGCCTGCCCGCGAAGATGATTGCCCAGGTCCAAAGCCGTACGGCCCGTATCGCGCCGACCGACGTTTTGCAGCCCAAGGACGGGGCATTCCCGATGAGCGAGAAAGAGATGACGAGGCAGATTAATTTTTTCAGGGACTTGGCGGCGAAGGGAAGATAAAGGCGTGACGGAGGGCCTGGAAACCCTGGCCCGAGATCAGGCGATCGGGGTCCGCACCGTGTTGGCGACGGACGAATAGACTATGGCGGGCTTGACAGTGGGAGTTATAATCATTATGATTAATGATAAGTATGGTTTAAAGATAATTGTGACTTAAAGATAAGTGTGGTTTAAAGATAAGCGCGTTTCAAAGATTGAAATTTGCGGGTTTATGACGGGAATTGGGGAAATGCGAAAATGTCGGCGATCAAACGC